>JAKSOS010000056.1 GCA_024405475.1 Clostridia bacterium | reverse complement strand
TATCTATCTATATTATACTTATCCGCATAATAGCAAATTTCTTGCTTATATTTTAACGGATAAATCACTTTCTTTTTAACTAAAACAATGAAAACTACTAACGAAATTGCCACAAGCAAAACTATAAAAAAAGACGTTAAAAATCTTTTTATACTACTCTTTTTTTCAATAAAAAAACGCATACAGTTAATGTATGCGTTTATATTTATTTTATTACATATTATTCTTCTACGCAATTTGCAACCGACTCAAACAATTCAACGACTTCTTTGCTCGGTTCTTTCGTTAAAAGCGAAACAATGATAGAAACAGCTAATCCTACGATAAATCCCGGGATGATTTCGTAAAGGTTTGTATTTGCAATAACACTAGTGAAGCCGTAATATTCAAAGTTGAATAAAACGAGCCACAAAATTGAAACGACAAATCCCGAAATAATACCTGAGCAAGCACCTTTATAATTAAAGCGTTTCCAGTAAAGTGAAAGAATAATGGCAGGTCCAAAAGCTGCACCGAAAATTGCCCACGATGCTGAAACTAATTGCATAATACTTGAAACGTCAAGAAGTGCAATAAACAATGCGATAACTAAAACGACGGCAACAGCAATTCTGCCGACCCAAAGCATTTCTTTATCAGATGCGTTTTTCTTAATAACCGTTTTATAGATATCAGAAGAAAATGCAGATGACGCTGCCAAAAGTTGTGAATCGGCTGTTGACATTGACGCCGCAATAATTGCCGATAAAAACAATCCGCCAACAAGGGCTAACGCACCGTATTCAAAAATCTGCTTTATCATATCAACGAAAACAAGTGATTCTTTTTCAACCGTATCTCCCAAGAACTTATGCGCAACGAGTGCACCAACGGTTGCCATTACTAAAATAATAGCAGTCCAACAAGAACCCACGATTTGAGATTTTTTCATTTCTTTTTCCGACTTAATAGACATATATCTAACGATAATATGTGGCATACCGAAGTATCCTAATCCCCAACCTAAACCTGTTAGAATAGTTGCAATACTTACCCAAGTAGTATCACCACACGCAAACAAGTTGTAGTAGTTATTAGGCGTTGAAACAACTGCACCTGCAACAGGTCCGCCTACCCCTAAAATAATTGCTGCAATTATAGGGACAAACATAAGCGCTACAAGCATCAACATACCTTGGAAAAAGTCAGTCCAACAAACTGCGTTAAAGCCACCGAGCAACGTATAAACAACAATGATAATTGCTGCTATAACTTCAACTAAAACCTTTAACTTTTCTGCTGATGGAATTATTGAAATAAACACGTCTCCACAAGCGACGATAGATGATGCCGAATACAAACAATAACCAACTAAAAATACTACCGCACAAGCAATACGGAGAATAGGGCTTTTTTCTAAAAATCTATTCGTTAAAAACTGTGGAACAGTTATTGAATCGCCCGCTTTAATTGCAAATCTGCGAAGCTTAGGTGCAACGAAAATCCAAGCGAGTACGGTACCTAAAAACAAGCCGATAGGAATCCAAACTTGTCATAATCCTTTAGCAAAGATTGCGGCAGGCATACCCATTAAAACCCAAGCCGACATATCCGATGCGCCTGCAGAAAAAGCAGCGACGAGGCCGTTCATGTTTCTGCCACCTAAAAAGTAATCTTTTTCGCTTTTATCTTTACTCTTAAAGAAAAAGAAAACGCCGATTGCAAGCATTGCAAGTATGTAAAGAATAAAAACAATCAATTCATAAACCATAATATAATTCTCCCATGTAAAAAGCCTTTTAATTTTATAATAAATGCAGGAAAAAGTCAAATATATATCTATATATTATTAAAAAGACAATAAAAATCGCCACAAAAATTTCTTTTACGATATTTTCTTCTTAAAAACAAAACTCAAAAGGTTTTATAATTTTGTTTACTTAATTTTAGGTGGAATATGAAAAAAATACCCGTTTTACTTGTTTTTTTAATTATTATCAACACGTTTGCCGTAAAAACAAAAACAGTTTACGCCGATACGGAATATCTGAGAGTTATAACTACGGATACACCTTTTTATTCTGATGAAAAAGGCGAAAATCTTTTGTTTTATCTTCAATACACTTACTACGTTAAAGTTTTAGGGTTTAGCGGTCAATTTACAAAAGTGGAATATCTAAATAACGACAACACTCTTGCCGTTGACGGATTCGTTCCGACGGAGATGCTATTTTGCGACAATTTGGAAGTTTCTTCTCCCTACCCAAACAAAAAATTACTAACGAGCAAAAACACCATTTTATATCAAGATTATAATCAAAATAGCGGTATTCAGTACGTTTTTCAAGGGCGAGAACTAACCTACTACGGCTATATTTATAATAAAAACGAAAAACTGCTATTCGTTGAATATAACGACAATTTAGGATATATAAAAGAAAGCGACGTAGTTCCCTATTCAATAGAAAACCACCCCAACGATTTAACTTTCATAGTTAAAGAAACGATAACCGAAATAAACGAAGAAGTACCCGTATCAACTGACGAGCAAATAAAAAAAGACAATAGCAAGACACTAAAAATAGTAATAGTGTCTTGTATTGCCTTTGCCGGAATAATCTCGCTTTTTATTGCTTTTAGGTCTAAACCTAATAGAAAAGTTGATTATTACGACGAAAATTATATTGAAAATTAAGCACTTTTTCTCTGTTCAATATATTCGTTCCTTTTAACTTCGGTAAAGGAGTTTATTACCTTTTTACACTTTGAATAAGCTTTAGTTAACTCCAAAACTCTTTTATAAATATCAACGATAAAATCAAATTTCATATAGACGTTTATAAAATATTCTTCACTTAATCTCGTTTTAGATAACTCCATATCTAATTTTTCCAAAATCCTGTCTTGTTTTCTAAAATACGTCCTGTTAGAATTATCAAAGTTTACGTAAAGTTCTCTCGGCCTACGCTTAAAATATTTATAATCAAGTAGTTCTAATTCTTCTTCGGTAAATTTCGCAAGCACTCTATCTATAACGATTTTTAAATCAAACATCTTCTCCTTTTCCTGCGTCAACTTAACGATATTTTCGCATTGATCAAAACACGGCGAAAAATTACTCATGGACTTTAACGCCAAATTTAAAACGGTATCGTCTATTATTTCTATTCTTTTTTCTATTGTGCCGTATGCGTAAAGTATTGTTTTTAAATAGTGTTTTTTCATATTTTTCTCCACAAAAATAATATTTCCTAAAATTACACTCATTATATTAACGTTTTTTTCAAAGTCAATCCATTTATGACTAATTTTGTACAAAATTATTTACTTTTGTACAAAATTGTGGAAATATAGACATATTTGGCTTGACATTATGCCTTTTGGGTGTAATATTTTAAGATTTCCGAACATTTGTTCGCTTTTTAGCAATTTCATCATACACTATTTTGTTGTCAATTTCGGTCATATTTAAAATATTTTTTTAAAAAAATAAAAGCAATAAAAATGATTGATAAATGCTTATTATTGTGCTACAATACCTTATATGAGAAACATTATATATAAATTAAACTTAATATTTATATTTATTATCTGCTCGTTGTTATTATCCTTTTCGCTTACAAAAAAGGTTAATGCCGATACTTTAATTACAAAAACCGAAATGGAAGTATGCGATTTAGATTCCGTTATAGATTTTTATTACGGTGAAGATTATTGTGCAATAATTAAAAACAGCAAAACGTTTTTAATCAGTAAAAACGGTGGAGAGTTTAAACCGGTTATTATCAATTCGGAAGATCCGTCGTTAAAGCAAGTTAAAAGATTAAACGACACTACCCTACTTATTTCCGACACTGCAAATATTAAAAAAATTGATTTAAGTAAGGAAAATACCGTTTCTAATCTCGGAATATCGACAAATTCATTTGATACTTATCAAAATTATCTTGCCACTGCATTCGGAGCGGATGTTAAAGTTTATAATCTCAATTTATCAACTGAAAACACATTATATAGCAATATTGATTCTGACACTCCTATTTGCATTTACGAAAACTTTGTATATTGCGTTGAAAAATCCGACACAAATTCCGACAAAAATTCCGACCTTATTAAATCCGACCTTATTAAAGTTGAATTTAATCAAAGCACGTTAAAAAAAATAACCAAATCAACAATTTTGGAAAACGTTTCCCCAAAAAAAATGATAACTAATGGAACAGATATTTTCTATACGTTAAACGGCAAAAACAATGTTTATAAAGTTAATATTGCATCTAAGGAACAAACGACGTACTCTTTTAACGACGACGATACTTTCGATTTGGATTCAATTTCAAATATTACGAACCTTTCGTTTAAGGGAGAAAATCTTTTGATTTCTTCTTCATCTTATATAAGCGAATATAAAATCAACGGCGATAAATTAGTTTTTACGGGATTTGCCATTGCAAAAAACAAATCGGCATTTAACCGTATCAGCAAAAATGCTTTAGACATAGAAAGAAACGGAAACAACGTTGCCGTTTTAGACCAAAATAAACTCACGGTAATAAACCTAAACGACTTTGACGCTTATAGTGAAGACAGTTTTATAAACATGCATATCGGCGATGCACCTTCTAAGTTTGCACTCGGCAAAAAAGGCGTTTTAGTTTATAAAGAGAATTTAACTTATGACACTTTTAGCGGAAAAACAACCGAAATTAATAGCCAAAACGTAAAATCTATTATTTATCAGAACGGAAAGTTCTATTTCGCAGACGATACAGGTATTTATTCTTTTAGCGAAGAAAATCTTGAAATCACTAAAATAAGCGACACCGTTATTCCAAATGATTTTACAATAGACGTTTTCGGAAACGTTTATGAAACTAGACAAAAATCTTGCACCGATTTAGAAGGAAACCTTTACACAATTACTTCAAATAACCTTGTAATAAAAAATACTAACGGTGAAAATGAAACCGTTATAGAAAACGTTAAGACGTTTTCATTAAGCTACGATTTAGATAGGATTTACTATCTAAAACCGGGCGACGAAAAAATATACTATATAGACGGTAAAATCTCTGCTATTTCAGATTTTGAATCGCCTGAAATTGATTTTTCTTCTCCGAAAAATACGTTTACCAAATATTCAGTAAAAACGGACAAAACAAACGTAAACGTTTATAAAGTTGATTTAAGTGATAATTTGCAATTTAACCGTTTATTACAAAAAGAAGAAGAATATATATTCGTTAAAGAATTAAACGATAAATTCGGTTTATTTGCCTCACCTAACGGATTTTCGCTTATCAATATGAGCGACTTAAACGAAAAAGAACTAATAATTGATTCAATTGAAAAAACCGTCTTTTTAAGTACGAAAGCACACGCTTATTACTACCCCGTTATAAATATAGACAACCTTTTTACGTTAAATAACGGAGAAACGGTTTTAAAAAACACAACGGAATTTAAGGTAGAAAATAAAATAACTCATTTAAATATTGATTTTTATTACGGAAGTTATAATTCGGACGGCGAAACGATTTATTGTTTCGTTCCGGTTAATTTTACGGTTGATTCTCTTTTTGTAGAGCCTTCAATAAAGTTTACTACGGACAAAGTAAAACAAGTTATCGTTTATAACGACGCAACACTTGACGAAAGCATTTGTGAATTGCAAGAAAATACGAAAATAAGAATACTTGAAACAAACGGCAAAATAGCAAAGATTTCATACGAAAATAACGGCGAGTGGAAAATCGGATACATTCAAAAAAGTAAAATAATAAACGAAAATCAAAACTGGATCAGAAACGTTTTAATAATTTTTGCCGTTATTACTTGCATTTGCGGTTCGGCAACGTACTTTATATTAAATCAAAAGAATAAGGAGCAACAAGAATAATGAAAAAGCTTACAATCGGAACTTACAACATTTGCGGTTGCAGAAATTTTAGCAACTACACACCTGAAAATACAAACACTACTCCACAACCTATTTTAACCAGTAAAGCGATAGATAAAATCGGTGCGGATATTTTAGGGCTTAACGAAGTATTTTGCGACGGCGTTGACGAATATTTTAAAAATCAAGTAGATAAACTTGCAATTCTTTCCGGCTATCCTTTTAATTTTTATGCACTCGGTAGGAAATGGGACGATATCGGAACAATAGGAAACGGAATTTTATCTAAATACGAAATAAGAAACATAGAAACAATAAAAGTTGATTCTATTCCGTTAAATGAAAGAAAACCTGACTTTTGGTACGAAGAAAGAGTTATACTAAAAGCAACGATTGATGTTGACGGCAAAATGGTTGATTTTATTCAAACACACTTCGGTTTAGATACAAAAGAAGCACAAAATATGATGGACAAACTTACAAAAGTTATTGACGAAGCAAAAAATCCTATCGTTTTAATGGGCGACTTTAACTTTGAACCGGACAACCCTATATTAAAACCGTTATTTGATAAATTGGTAAGCGTTCAAAAGTTCGTTAAAAATACCGAATATACTTGGG
>JAKSOS010000055.1 GCA_024405475.1 Clostridia bacterium | reverse complement strand
GAAAATACAAGCTTTGTCCCAGTGGATACAGATATTGTTTTTTCATTGATACGGAGAAGAACGGTATTAAAATCAAAGGTTATATAGGTAAACATAACTTTTCAAAACCTAATAGAACATATCAATCTCTTTTTGTTAACGGAAGATATGTAATAAATCAAACTGTTTCTGCTTCTATTTCAAATGCTTATGCAAATTATTTGATGAAAAGGCAATATCCGTTTTACGTTTTAAGTATTGATTTGCCGTCTGATAGCGTTGACGTTAACGTTCATCCAAGTAAAATTGAAGTCAGGTTTTCTAATAATCAAATTGTTTATTCAAGTATATATTCGGTAATATCAAAAGTTTTAGATGGTGGTAAAGAAGCACTTAATATAGTTGTTGATGATAAAAAGTTTATTCCGACATTTGAAAAGTCATCTAAAACGGAAAATAATAAAATAAATAACGAAGTTTATAAGTTTAATAAAGTTATTTTTGCCGATTCTAAAAATGACTTTTCTTTCAACGATATAAAGAAAAACGAACAAGAACAAAAAGGTAACGTAGTTGATATTTTTGCAGAAAACAAGGCATATTTAGAGCAACTTGAAAAACAAAAACAGGAAAGTTCCATTCAAACTAAAGTCGTTATTGAAAAAGATTTAAAATATATAGGTCAAGTCTTAAACACGTATTTAATTTTTGATGACGGAGAAGATATATATTTTATTGATCAACATGCAGCACACGAAAGAATTTTATTTGATAAATTCATGTCACAGGTAAAGAATAAAAAATTTGATATTCAACCTTTATTAGTTCCTTACGTTGAAGAATTAAACGAAAATGAATTTGAATTTATAATATCTAAACTTAATGTTTTAAATGAAATGGGCATTGAAGTATCTGAATTTGGTGCAAATACGATTAAGATTTCTGCACTTCCTACATGCTTGATTGATATTGATATAAAAGAATTTTTAAGTAGTATTTTGTTTGATTTAAATCAATTAAAATCTATATCAATTATAGATTTGTTAAAAGAAAAAATTGCTCAAAAAGCGTGTAAATCTGCTATTAAATCGGGCGATAAACTTAACGATGCGGATATTAAAATCATTATGGAAGAAATAAAAATGGATTTAGGACTAAAATGTCCTCATGGAAGACCTATTGCAATTAAGATAACGAGAAATGAAATAGATAAATGGTTTAAGCGTATCGTATGAAAAAATTATTGATTATTTGTGGGCCGACAGCGTCCGGTAAAACCTCATTAGCAATAGAATGTGCAAAATTATTAAACTCTGAAATTATTTCAGCGGATTCAATGAATATCTATTCAGGTTTAGATATAGGGACTGCAAAGCCGACAAAGGACGAACAAAGTCAAATAAAACATCATTTAATTGATGTTGTAAGTGCTGAAAAATCATTTTCAGTTGGCGATTATAGGGAATTAGCTAAACCTATTGTTGATGACCTTTTAGATAAGGGCAAAACACCTATTATTTGTGGTGGAACAGGATTTTATATTAACTCATTAATTTACAATTTGTCTTATGGTAAAAGTACGGGAAACCTTTTAGTAAGACAAAAGTACAATGATTTAGCTCTAAAATTCGGCAATGAATACGTTTATAACATATTAAAAGAAAAAGATATTGAAACCGCAAAAAAACTTCATTTTAACGACTTAAAAAGGGTTATAAGGGCGCTTGAAATATATGAAAGCGGTATAAAAAAATCTGATATTAAAGACGATTATTCATTAGCATACGACTACGACGCATATTCATTTGATTACGATAGAAATTCTCTTTACGAAAGAATAAACTGCCGTGTTAATTTAATGATAGAAAACGGTTTAATTACCGAAGTTGAACAACTTATAAAAAATGGCATTACAAATGAAAATCAATGTATGCAAGGAATAGGCTATAAAGAAATTTATTCATACTTAAAAGGTGATATTTCAAAAGAAGATGCAATAGAGCTTATTAAATTAAATACAAGACATTACGCAAAAAGGCAAATAACTTTCTTTAAAAAATTACCTAATATCAAGTTTATAAAACCGAGCAATATAAGTGAAATCGCAAAAAGGATTGTTGAAAGTTTATGAAAGAACAAATTATCAAAGATTGTGAATTAAAATTAAAAGAACAATTTGAAAAATTAGACGATATAGCGCAATTTAATCAAGAAAAAGTATTAAATGCTTTTAAGAAAAATAAAATTGCTTTAAGACATTTTTATGGGACAAACGGTTATGGTTATGGTGATGACGGAAAGTTTACCTTAAATCAATTATTAGCAGATATTTTTAAGGCAGAAGATGCTATTTTATCGCCATATATTGCTTCTGGCACGCACGCACTTTCATTATGTTTATTTGCTATTTTAAGGCCTGATGACGAGTTTGTATCAATAACGGGAAAGCCTTACGATACGTTAACCGACGTAATTAACGGAAAAAATAACGGTTCGCTTAAAGACTACGGAGTAAAATTTTCTTTTATTGACTTAAAGAACGATAAAATTGATTTTGATGAAGTAAAAAAATATCTTTTAGAACATAATCCCAAAATGGTTTATTTACAACGTTCAAGAGGATATGATTGGAGAAAGGCTTTGTCAATAGACGAAATAGAAGAAGCGGTAAAAAATATTCGTTCATTTGGTTATAACGGTTGTATAATGCTTGACAACTGCTACGGTGAATTTGTAGAAAAAAAAGAAGCAATAGAAGTTGGCGTCAATTTACTCGCAGGTTCAATGATAAAAAATATAGGCGGTGGAATTGCTCCGACAGGCGGTTACGTCGTAGGTGATAAAAAATATATTGACCTTGTTGCAAACAGACTTATTGCTCCGTCTGTAGGTAATGAAGTAGGTTCATACGCTTATGGATACAGATTGTTTTATCAAGGATTGTTTATGGCACCGCATATTGTCAAAGAAGCCTTAAAAGGTTCTTTGTTGTTTGGCGAAGTTTTGTCCCGTTGCGGTTATGAAACGTCTCCAAAATCCGGCGAAATGCCTTACGATATAACACGTTCAATTAAATTAAACGATGAAAAAAAACTTATATCCTTTATACAAAAAATACAGGAATATTCTCCTGTAGATAGTTATTTGACGTTAGAACCGTGGGATATGCCTGGCTACACAAATAAGGTAATAATGGCTGCCGGTTGTTTTGTGCAAGGTTCTTCTATAGAACTTTCTGCCGATGCACCAATAAAGCCACCTTATATTGCATATATGCAAGGTGGCTTAACGTACGAACATTCAAAAATAGTCCTTAAAAATATTGAATTATAATTAAAATTTTCTTATTAACCCCTTAACGATTCCAAGTATTTCAACGTTATCGTAAATCAAATCGGAAAGACTATCGTTTTCAGGGTGAAGAATAATTTTATTATCACGCTTAAAAAATCTTTTAACAGTTGCGGAATCGTCAATTAAGGCAACGACAATATCACCGTTATAAGCATAATTTTGCTTGTTTACAATGATTATATCTCTATCGTATATTCCGGCATTAATCATGCTATCGCCGGAAACTCTTAAAGCAAACGAATCTTTTTCAATATTAAAATCGTTTGGGACGGGGCAATAGCCTTCAAGATTTTCAACGGTAAAGATAGGCGAGCCTGCACGAACAACACCGATTAGTGGTATTTTCTTATTTGAACCAACTTTTAACGGAAGTTTTATTGCTCTGTTTTTTTGAGTTTGTTTTTCAAGAAGTCCATTATCTTCTAATCGCCTTAAGTAATCGTACGCCGTTGCTGTTGATTTTATGTTTAACTTATTGCATATTTCTCTGATTGACGGTGGATAACCGTAATGATCTAAAAATGCTGAAGTAAAATCATATAATTCTTTTAATTTTTGGTTTAATTGTTCTTTTTTCATAAAGACATTATATAATAAACGGACAAAAAAGTCAAACAAATGTTCGCTTTTTGAGGTAAAATATGGAAGATAAATCTAAAAACATAATAGATGAAGAAGATGATACTTGTGATTTAGATCCAAATAAAATTTGTGATAGTTGTGGTAAATGTATTGAATGCGATAAAAATTATAAAATCATTAAAATCACAAAAATTATTATGGATGAAAATGAGTAGATAATCACTTGATTTATTGACAAAACATTATACAAATGATAAAATAAAAAAAGGGAAACAGTATGAAGGCAATAGTTAATGCAAAATTAGTATTAGTTGACCATTATATACCTAATGGCGTTATAGTATTTGATAATGAAAAAATCATTTCTTTTGGTAAAAAAAGTGAAATCTCAGTTCCAAAAGATGCTGAAATTATTGATGCAAAAGGTTTGTACGTTGGACCTGGGCTTATTGATATTCACACACACGCAGCAGATAATAAGTGGATTTTTTCCGAACCAAAAGCAACTTCGGAGTTTATGTTAAAACATGGTGTTACAAGTGTTTTACCGGCGTTGTATTATAACTTAAATAAACAACAATACTTAGATGCTTGTGATTCAATTATAAACGCTTATAAAAATGGCGATTTTGAAAACTTTATGGGCTTTTATATGGAAGGTCCATATCTTAATCCAAAGTTTGGTTGTGATAGAGAAAAAAATACGTGGAAAGGCGCTATTGATAAAAACGATTATTTACCTTTAATTGACAAAGCAAAAGATTACGCTAAAGTATGGTGTATTTCTCCAGAAAGAGAAGGTATAGAAAACTTTGTTTACGACGTTAAGAAATCAATACCTAATATCGTATTTACGGTAGCTCATAGTGAAGCATCTCCGGAACAAATTGAAAGATTTATTCCACTTGGATTGAGAATCGGTACTCACCACACTAACGCTACCGGAACTATTGAAAAATATTCCGAATGCAGGGGCGTTTGTGTTGACGAAACCGTCAATTATAATAAGGAGATTTACGCTGAAATTATATCAGACAAAATGGGGCTACACGTAGATCCGTACATGCAAAGACTAGTTAGAAAAATAAAGGGCGATTATAGAATTATATTGATTTCCGATCAATTTGTTGGCGATGGCCCTATTCCTAAAGGATATGAAGAATGTGATGATATTCATTTTGACTGGGCGGGAGAAATTGCAGGTTCCGGTTTAACTTTGGATATTGCTTGCAGAAACTTTATAAATCATACCGGCTGTTCAATATGTGATGCGTTTAAGTTTGCGTCTTATAATCCTGCTTGTGCATTAGGTGTTATAGATTATGGCTCAATAAGGGTAGGTAATAAGCCTAACTTAATTATTGTTGATGAAGAATTTAACGTTAAAAAGGTAATTAACAAAGGCAAGGTTGTAAATGATTAGTGTTATTGATTTCGCTGAAAAATATAACGATTTATGTCTTGATATTTTAAAAGATTTATGCGGTATTCCTGCTCCTTCAGGTTTAGAAGACAACAGAGCAAACTATTGTTTGAAATTCTTAAAAGACTGTGGTTATGATAACGCATATATTGACAGCGCAAAAAACGTTATTTGTTTTTTAGAAGGCGAAAATAAAAAATACAATGCTTACTTAGCGCATACGGACACGGTTTTTCCTGACTTAACACCACTTCCTTATGAAGATGACGGAACACTTATCAAATGTCCAGGTGTAGGCGACGATACGGTTTGTGTCGCACAAATGTTATGCGTAGCAAAGTACTTAAAAGAAATTGATTATAAACCTAAAAAATCAATTATGTTCGTTGCAAATTCTTGTGAAGAAGGTTTAGGCAACTTAAAAGGTTCAAGGCAAATTTTTAAGGATTTTGACGGCAAAATTGATTTTATGATTACCTTTGACGGTAAATATAATTTTATAGGTAACATGTGTGTTGGTTCACACAGATATTTAGTTAAGGCGATAACCGAAGGCGGACATAGTTTTTCAAAATTCGGAAATAGAAATGCTATTGCAGTTCTATCAAATATTGTAAACGATATTTATTCAATTGAGGTTCCAAATAAACCTGATACAAAAACGACTTATAACGTAGGAACGATTTCGGGCGGAACGTCTGTAAACACTATTGCACAAAGTGCTGAAATGCTATGCGAATATCGTTCTGACGATAAAGAATGTTTGTCAATAATGACAAATAATTTTAATCAAATCTTCAAAAAAGCGGAAGACAAATGTTTATCGTTAGAAGTTAAGTTGATAGGTGATAGACCTTGTATGGGAAATGTAAATAAAGAAGAATTAGCTTTAGTTTCAAAAAAATGTGCAGATATTCAATTCAAATATAACGGAAATAAACAAGTTTTATTCGGTTCGGAATCAACTGATTGTAATATTCCTTATTCACTTGGTATTGCTGCAATTTGTATGGGAACTTACGATGGAACAGGTTCTCACACAAGAGAAGAATATATCGTAAAAAAATCAGTAAAAGAAGGTTTAAGTATCGTATTAGATACGGTACTTACTTTTTAACATAAAACAAAAAAGGAGACATGTTATGAACAAAATTTTTGACCCAGCAACAGATTTTGCATTTAAACCGGCAGATTTCGTTCCATTTAAGGATAGAGAAGTTTGAGAAAGTATAAGAAAAATCAGTGGCACAGATTTAGAAAAA
>JAKSOS010000054.1 GCA_024405475.1 Clostridia bacterium | reverse complement strand
ATCTTATGGCGTAAAGATTTCAACATATACAGTGACTATGATAATAGGTGAAATTAAAAGGTATATGAGAGATAACGGAGCGATAAAAGTTTCAAGAGCGCTGAAAATATTAGCAAATAAAATTAATAGATACATTGATGCTTATCAAACTTCAAAAAACGAGCCTCCGTCTATTGAAAATATTGCAAACGAATTTAATATAACTGCCGACGAAGTAGTCGTTGCATTAGACAGCTCAAAAATGCCTTTATCAATATTTGATAAATATGATGATGAGGAAGACGGACAAGAGTTAATTGATAGAATTTTTTATAGTGATAATGAAGATAAAGTGCTTAATAAAATACTTTTAACAACTATTTTAAGTGAGTTGTCTGATAGAGAAAGAAAAATAATCGTTTTAAGATATTTTAAGGATAAAACGCAGTCTGAAATTGCAGAATATTTAGGTGTTTCACAAGTGCAGGTTTCAAGATTAGAAAATAAAATAATTGATAAAATACGGCTAAAATTTTAGTCGTATTTTTTGTATAAATATTATTATATTTGGCAAAATATATATATGAATCAAATTAAAAAATACGAAATATTAAAAGGACTTGACGAAAGGGAAATAAGAGTTGGTCCTTTTATAAAGAAGGATATAAAAAATGAAAACTAAAAATCAGTATATTAACAATAATTACTTGAATTACGTAAAGTCAGTTGCTCCGAAAACAAATGAAGTTCGTTCACTTTTACGTGCGTTTTGGGTGGGTGGTTTTATATGTTGTTTAGGTCAGTTTTTTAGAATTATAATTGAGAATAATTTTGAATTGCCACCCGATATGACTGCAGGATATGTTTCTATGATTATGATTTTTTTAGGCTCGTTTTTAACGGGACTTGGTGTCTACGACAGAATAGGAAAGTATGCAGGTGGTGGTTCTATTGTTCCTATAACCGGTTTTGCAAATTCCGTAGTTTCGCCTGCAATAGAATTTAAAACAGAAGGTTATATTTACGGTGTAGCATCAAAAATGTTTACCATAGCCGGACCTATTATCGTGTATGGGGTTGCTTCAAGTGTTTTAGTTGGTTTAATTTATTATATTTATTATTTGGTGGTGTAAATGAGAACGTTATTTTATAAAAATAAGCCTTCAATTATTATGACTTCAACCGTGGCAGGCCCTAAAGAATCGGAAGGGAGTTTAGGAAAGTTTTATGACGTAAAATTATCTGATGATAAATACGGTGAAAAATCATTTGAGAAAGCAGAAAGTAAAATGCTTTATACGGCTATTGATAATTGTATAAATAAATCAAAGAAAGACATATCAAAAATTGATTCTATAATTTCAGGTGATCTTCTAGATCAAATAACGTCGTCAACGTTTGCCGTAAGAAATTTTAATACCGGTTTTTTAGGTGTTTACAATGCATGCGCATCATTTTGCGAATCACTTTCAATAGGTGCAACAATGATAGATGGCGGTTATATGCAAAATGTTATTTGTGCAACAAGTAGCCATTTTTCTTCAGCTGAAAGGCAATATAGATTTCCTTTAGAGCTGGGATCAACACGTCCTCCACTTGCACAATGGACCGTAACCGGTGCAGGTGCGTGTATGCTTTCAAATAGTAAGAGCAATCCTAAAATCGTTTGTTCTACCGTTGGTAAAATTGTGGATTTTGGCGTTACGGATGCAAACGATATGGGGGCAGCGATGGCGCCGGCAGGTGCGGAAACAATTTCAACGCATTTTAAGGAAACGGGACTTAAACCAAACGATTACGATTTGATTGTAAGTGGCGATTTAGGGACTTTTGGGAGCAGAATATTAAAAGATTTGTTATATGAAAAAGGCTTTGATATTGAAAAACAACACGTTGATTGTGGTGAGCTTATTTATAATATAAGTGAATCTGAATATCAAGGTGGAAGTGGAGCAGGGTGTTCTTCACTTGTTTTTTGTTCATATTTATTTGATAAATTAAAGAAAAAAGAATTGAAAAGGATATTGCTTGTTGCAACGGGAGCTTTGCTTTCGTCAACGTCATCAATGCAGGGAGAAAGTATTCCCGGAATTGCACATGCAGTAAGTGTGGAGTGTTAATATGAATTTATTTTTAACTTTTTTAAAAACTTTTGCAGTTGGTGGTTTAATATGCGTAATAGCACAATTATTGATAAATTACACAAAGATAACTTCGGCAAGAATACTCGTTTCGTTTTTGCTTGCCGGTGTCTTTTTGCAAGCAATAGGTGTTTATCAATACGTTGTTGATTTTGCAGGCTCCGGAGCAACTGTTCCTATTATAGGTTTTGGTTATCTTTTAGCTAAGGGAGCGATGGAAGGTGCTAAGGAAGGACTGTTTGGTGCGATTACCGGCGGAATAACTTCGGCAGGAATAGGTATAACTTCGGCTATTATTTTTGGATATGTATTTGCACTAATTTTTAAGTCAAAGTCTAAAAAGAACTAATAAATCATAAATTATATTATGATTGAATGTGTTGAAGGGAAAATTTACAAAAAAAATATTCATAAAAAGAGAAAATTCAGATTTTTCTCTTTTTTTATTATTATAATTTTAATTCTTTATCCAACAGTTTATTTTAATAAAGTTGTATATAAACTACTTGAACAAATAATTTTTGATTATTCGTATTCAGTGCAAACAGAGTGCGTAAATAAATCAATTCTTGCAATATCTAATCAATATACAAATTATTCGGAAATCGTACATCATGAAAAAAACAAAGAAGGTGATATCGTATTGATAAATATTGATTCATTTAAGACAAACGAATTAAGTAGAAAAATTGTTTCAACGACAGAAAAACTTTTAGTTGAAAAATTAAAAAACGGCGTACCTGTTCCTATTTTTGCTTTTTCAGGTATAAAACTTATTTCCGGATTAGGTAGGAAAATAAATTATAAAACTATAACTATAGCAAGCGTTGATTGTAGTTTTAATTCAAAATTTATTTCTGCGGGAATAAATCAAACTATGCATTCAATAATTGCGGTTATAAAAAGTAAAATTTTCGTAGATATTCCATTAAAAAGCAAAGAGATAGAACTAAAAACCGAATACGTAATTTGTGAATCAATGATAATAGGAAAAGTTCCCGAGATTTATTTAAATGGAAATATAAGTTAATTACATATATAAAAAGTTGACAAAATGTAATAAATACTATATAATTAACAATATTAAAGACGTTGATAAAGATAGATACGCATTTTGTCTTCTTTTTAGAGAGAAAAATCCGTTGGCTGAAAGGTTTTTTAAGAAGTTATGCATATCGCTTCACTTTGGAGTCGCATTTTTGAATTAACAGTAGAAAATGCCGTATATTCTGCGTTAAAGATAAAAAAGGTCGGTTTAACCGATGAATTTAGGTGGTACAGCGTAAAAACGCCCTATATTTAGGGCGTTTTTTATTTTTGTGGAGGTTTTTATGCAAGAAAAATTTGAAGAAATTCGTAAAAGAGCATTAGAAGAAGCAAAACAAGTTGATTCTTTGAATACCTTAAACGAAATTAAGGCAAAGTTTGTTGGGAAAAACGGTGAAGTTACGTCACTTCTTCGTTCTATGAAAGATATTCCAAACGAAGAAAAGGCAAGTTTTGGTAAGCTTGTAAACGATTTAAAAGAAGAAGTTAATAAGTTTTTCAATGAACGAGAAGAATATTTAAAAAATAAAGAACTTGAAAGCAAATATTCTAAGGAGGCAGTTGATATAACACTTCCGGGTAAAAAGAAAAGTGTTGGAAGTTTGCATCCGTTGAATATTGTTAGAAATAAAATTATTGATGCTTTTACGGGTATGGGGTTTGAAATTTTTGAAGGACCTGAAATTGATACTGACTATTATTGTTTTCAAGCGTTGAATATTCCGAAAGACCATCCTGCAAGAGATATGCAAGATACTTTCTATTTTAACGATAATATTTTGCTTCGTCCACATACTTCTCCGGGACAAGTCAGAACGATGGAGAATAAAAAACCTCCTATAAAGATTTTAAGTCCGGGTAGGGTTTATAGAGCAGATGACGACGCATCTCACTCACCGATGTTCCATCAGATTGAAGGTCTTGTTGTTGATAAAGGTGTTTCTCTTTGCGACTTAAAAGGTCTTTTAGACGAGTTTGTAAGAAAGATTTTTGATAGCGATACAAAAACGAGATTCCGTCCGTCGTATTTCCCATTTACCGAACCGAGTGTTGAAGTTGACGTTACTTGTTGTAAATGCCACGGAAAAGGTTGTAGCTTATGTAAAGGAACGGGCTGGATTGAAATTCTCGGTGCAGGCGTTGTTAATAAAAAAGTTTTAGAAATGAGCGGAATTGATTCAAATGTTTATTCGGGACTTGCTTTTGGTTTGGGTATTGAAAGAATTACGATGATAAAATACGGCATTTCGGATATCAGAACTTTATTTGAAAACAATATTAAGTTCTTAAATCAATTTGATAGGAGATAATTAAAATGAAAGTTCCGTTTTCTTGGTTAAAAGATTATGTTGATATAGATTGTTCAGCTGAAGAATTAGAAGAAAAATTATTTTCTTGTGGTTTTGAAGTTGAAGAAAAAATATATAGAGCAAAAAATATTGACAAAATCGTTACTTGTAAAATTTTATCAATAGATAAGCATCCTAATGCAGATAAACTTTCTGTTACGCAAGTTGATGCGGGAAAGTACGGTAAGTTGCAAATTATTACTAATGCAAAAAATATTAGCGTTGGTGATATTGTTCCCGTTGCTGTTGATGGCGCAACACTTAATAACAATGAAAGAATTTTTAACGGCGAAATTCGTGGTGTAAAATCTTTCGGTATGTTCTGTAGTGGAGAAGAATTAGGAATAAATGACGACTGGTATGAAGGTGCATCATTTAACGGTATTTTGATATTAAAAGAAAATTATCCGTTAGGTGAAGAAGTTAAAAAATTATTAGAAATTGAAGACGTTATATTTGACATAAACGTAACGGCAAATCGCCCTGATTGTCAGTCAATTTTGGGTATCGCAAGGGAAGTTTCGGCAGTCTTAAACAAACCGCTTAAAATGCCTGATTTTTCGTTTAATACAGATAAAAATATTTCTACAATTAAAACCGTTAAAGTAGAAAATAACGCTTTTGATTTGTGTCAGAGATATAAGTCCCATTTGGTTACCGACGTGGTTTTAGCACCATCTCCGTTATGGCTTAAAAGAAGATTGTTTTCAATGGGGTTGCGTTCAATAAATAATATAGTTGATATTACAAACTTTGTTTTGCTTGAAATAGGTCAACCTATGCACGCATTTGACTTATCTGATTTAGATGGAAATAAAATTAATATCAGAAGGGCAAATGAGAATGAGAAAATTATCACACTGGATGAAAAAGAGTTTAAGTTAAATTCTAATAATCTCGTAATTTGTGATGCAAATAAGCCCGTTGCACTTGCCGGTGTTATGGGTGGGTTAAATAGCGAAATAAAAGACTCAACGACTAACGTATTGTTTGAATCGGCAAAGTTTTCAAGAGATAATATAAGAAAAACTTCAAGGGCCTTAGGTCAACGTAGTGATTCTTCTTCAAGATATGAAAAGGGTGTTGATTATTTATCTGTTGAAAACGGTATGAACAGAGCGCTTAATTTAATTGACAAGCTCGGCTGTGGTAAAATTGCTTGTGATGAGTACGATTTAATTGATAAACCTTTATCAAATAAAGTTATTAAAACTACTATTTCAAAGATAAACGGAGTTTTAGGTATTGATATCTCGGCAAGTTTCATTGAAGATATTTTAACAAGACTTAATTTTGGTGTTAAAATTGATAAAGACAATATTGAAGTTACAGTCCCACTATACAGAGACGATATGGAAGATTATCCGGATATTGCAGAAGAAATTATTCGTGAATACGGTTATGATCATATTTCTTCAACGTTGCTTAAAACTTCTTCTATCACAAACGGCGGTAGGAATGATGAACAAAAATCAATAGAACAGCTTAAAAACTTGTTGGTTGGCTATGGCTTTAATGAAATAATTACTTATTCTTTTGTTTCAGAAAAAGATTTTGAAAACTTTGGTATTGATAATACTAACGTTATAAAAATTCTTAATCCTATAAGCGAAGATATGGCAGTTATGAGAAAATCTCTTATTCCGTCTATTGTTAAAACAGTTGCTTATAATATTAAGAGAAAGAATTTCTCCGCAAGATTTTTTGAACTTGCTAAAATTTACAATGCAGAAAATATTCCTTTAACAAAACTTCCTGTTGAAAAAACAAATTTAAGTTTTGCAATCTTTGGAGAAGACGAAGATTTCTTTACTGCAAAAGGCGTTGTTGAAGGCGTTTTAGATACGTTCTGCTTTGGCGAAAATATTAAGTATGTTAAATCAAATAAAAAATATTTGCATCCGACAAGGTCGGCAGATGTTTTCGTAGGTGATAAATATATTTGTTCATTTGGACAATTAAATCCGGAACTTGCCGAAAAGTTTGACATAGACAAACCTGTATATATCGGAGAGATCTTATACGATGAAACAAAGCCAAATGTTAAAGAAAAACTCAGACTTAAGGCTATATCAAAGCTCCAGACTGTTGCAAGAGAACTGGCAA
>JAKSOS010000053.1 GCA_024405475.1 Clostridia bacterium | reverse complement strand
TTTTGGCTATCTTAGGTATGAGTTACGTTACTCCTATCGCTACAATGGCAGCTGAGGAAGCAATAATTGCCGGAGCAAAAGTATTTGGTGCAGCAATGCCTTTGGCTTTAACGGGTTTAATTTCGGGAATATTCCAGGGTAAAACTGCGGTTGGTGGTATTTATGCCGTTGCTAAAAATGAAAAGATTTCAGGAAAACTTATTCTTTTTCCTGCAATGGTTGAAACTTATGCAATTTTAGGCTTGGTTGTATCAATTCTTTTATTAGCCGTTTAAGGAAAATTATGGAAGGAAAAGAAGCAATAATAAATAAGATTTTATCCGATGCGGAAGAAAATGCTAATGAAATAATAAATTCTGCAAATGAATTTAATAACAACTTAGTTTCCGATGCAGAAGAGTGGGCAAAATCTTATAAAAAATCACAAGAAGAAGTCTTAAAAAAAGACCAAAGTGATATTATTTCAAGAAGAATTATCGTTGCTAATTTAGACGTTAGAAAAAACATTTTAGCAAAAAAACGCAAGTTAATTGACCAAGCGTTTGATTTGGTTTATAAAAAAATGTGTAATTTAGATAAAAAATCTTATTTAAGTTATATTGAAAAACTTTTAATTAGTTATTCGGAAAAAAACGAGACGATTATTTTATCTAAAGACGGTGTGCTTTCTAACGATTCGGTAAATGATTTAGAGATTGTTAAAAAGAATAAACTTTCAGTTTCTAAATATTCTGGTGATTTTATAGGTGGCATTAAACTAATCACTGAAAAAACAGAAAAAGATTTATCGTTCAGGGCGATAATTAACGAAGAAAAAGAAAAAAGAGAAAGCGAAATTTCAAAAAAGATTTTTTAATTTTTATGTCAAATATAATTTATTCAAATGCGAGAGCAAAATTTTTATCTAATAGCCTTTTAGGAAAAGATAGAATAAATAGAATGATTGATTCAAGCGTTGAAGACGCAATTAAAATACTTTCCGAAGTAAATTTTGGAGATAATGCTTTAATTGAGTCTAATTTTGATTTTGAAAAATTGATTGACATTGAAAAAGATAAGTAGGATTTATTTATCAAACAAACAAGTCCAAATGAAAAAATAAAAAAATTCTTTTTAATTAAAAACGATTATCATAATGCAGAGGCTTTCATTAAAGAAAAATATTTAAAAATTGATTCAACTGCTCTTTTAACGAGTGATGGTATTTATTCAAAAGATTACTTAAAAGAAAAAATAATGACAGATGATTATAAAAAGTTATCGTCATATTTAGAAAAAGCATTATCAATTTGCGATTATGATTTTGTAAATGGAAAGGCGACAGGTGGCAGTGTCAATTCGGTTTTTGTTAAATCATATTTTGAAGAATTAAAAGATATTTCAAAATCAAATAAATATTTAATGAAGATTTTTAAAGCAAAAGCAGATTTTGCAAACGTTTCTATTGCTTTAAGAATAAGAAAATATGACGAAGCAAAATTGATGTTCGTTTTGGGCGGGACTCTAACTGATTTTGAATTAAAAATTTTATGTGAAGAACAGTTTGATACTTTAAAAGAATATTTCAAGTTTAACGAAAACTCTGATGAAATTATTGAAGCGATAAAAGGTTTGGAGCAAAATTTACCTTTATCAAACTTTGAAAAAATGTCAGAAAGTTTTGCTGTGAATTATCTTCTCAAATTCAGATATGAAACTCAAAATATTTTGCCTTTTATTCAATACGTATATTTTAAGTTGGCAGATTTAAGTAATACAAGAATCGTTTTATTCGGTTTAATAAATAAATTAGAAAAAAACGAGATTAAGGAAAAGTTGAGGGCTTATTATGAAGGGTAAAATGGCAATTATAGGCGACGGAGATAGCGTTTTAATATTCAAAGCCGTTGGTGTGAACGCTTTTTCCGTAAATGAAAATTCTGACGTAAAATCATTGATTAAAGATTTATCAAAAGAGTATCAAATAATTTTTATAACAGATAATATTGCTCAAAAAAACAAAGAAATAATAAATGAGTATTTAGCATCTACTTATCCGATAATTATTCCGGTTCCATCAAAAGAAGGAAGTAATGGTTTCGGTATGGAAGAATTAAAATATTCAATGGAAAAAGCACTTGGAATTGACATATTCCAAAATGAAGAAAACTAAAAGGGATGGTAAAAATGCAAGGTAGAATTATTAAAGTTTCCGGACCACTTATTATCGCTGAGAATATGGCGGATAGCAACCTTTTTGACGTTGTTAAAGTAAGTGATAAAAAACTTATAGGTGAAATTATTGAATTAAGAGGCGATAAAGCTTCTATTCAAGTTTATGAAGAAACAAGTGGTCTATCAGTAGGCGACATCGTTGAATCTACAGGCGCTCCTTTATCGGTTGAATTAGGACCGGGACTTATTGAAAGTATTTTTGACGGTATTCAAAGACCATTACTTAAAGTATATGAAAAATACGGCGATAGAATAGGCCGTGGAATTCAAGTAGATAATATTGATCATCAAAAAAAGTGGGATTTTATCGCTACCGTTAAGGTTGGTGATTTTGTTGATGCAGGTGACGTAATAGGTGAAGTTAAAGAAACATCTATTGTTAATCATAAAATAATGGTTCCTTATGGGGTTAAAGGAAAAATCAAGTCAATCAAATCAGGCACGTTTAATATTACGGAAAAAATTGCCGTTGTTGAAAGCGAAGACGGAATTAAAGAATTGTCAATGCTTACGAAATGGCCTGTAAGAAAAGGAAGACCGTATAAATCAAAAATAAATCCTAACATGCCTATGGTTACGGGACAAAGAGTTATTGATACGCTTTTCCCGATAGCAAAAGGTGGTGTCGCAGCCGTTCCGGGACCGTTTGGAAGCGGAAAAACCGTCGTACAACATCAGTTAGCTAAATGGGCTGACGCAGATATTATCGTTTATATAGGTTGTGGAGAACGTGGAAACGAAATGACAGACGTTCTTAATGAATTCCCTGAATTAAAAGACCCAAAATCAGGTGAACCTTTAATGAAACGTACTGTTTTAATTGCAAACACTTCCGATATGCCTGTTGCTGCTCGTGAAGCGTCTATTTATACAGGTATTACTATTGCCGAATATTACAGAGATATGGGTTATAACGTTGCTATTATGGCAGATTCTACGTCTCGTTGGGCAGAAGCATTAAGAGAAATGAGTGGTCGTCTAGAAGAAATGCCCGGTGAAGAAGGTTATCCGGCTTATCTTGCTTCAAGACTTGCTGAATTCTACGAAAGAGCAGGGGTTGTTAATACACTTTGTTCTGGAGATAGAGTCGGCTCTATTTCTGCAATAGGTGCAGTATCTCCACAAGGTGGCGACCTTTCTGAACCTGTTTCACAAGCGACTTTAAGAATTGTAAAAGTATTCTGGGGATTATCTTCTTCACTGGCGTATAAACGTCATTTCCCTGCAATAGACTGGTTAATAAGTTATTCGTTATATGCAGATAAATTAGCTAACTGGTATAATCACCATATTTCGGCGGACTTTACAAAACTTCGTGAATTTGCTGCAAAAATTTTACAAGAAGAAGCAGAATTAGATGAAATTGTAAGACTCGTTGGTGCCGACGCTCTTTCTTATAAAGATAGAATAACGATGGAAACCGCAAAATCTATTCGTGAAGATTATTTGCATCAAAACGCTTTCCATGAAGTTGATACTTTTACATCACTTGATAAACAATATAAAATGCTTAAACTTATCTATGATTTTTATAGATTATCTAATAAAGCACTTAACAACAACGTTGATTATAAAGACTTAATCAATTTACCTGTCAGAGAAAAAATAGGCAGGTCTAAATATATTCCAGAATCAGAAATAAAACAATTTGATGAAATAAATAAAGAGTTAAACGATTCAATAAATTCTCTTATAGGTGGAGGAGAAAATGCTTAAAGAGTTTAAGACAATTAAAGAAGTTGTTGGACCTATTATGCTCGTTGACGGAGTTGAAGGGGTTAAATACAACGAATTAGTTGATATTATTCAAAAAAACGGCGACGTTAGACACGGAAAAGTTTTGGAAGTTTATAACGACAAAGCGTTAGTTCAACTTTTTGAAAGCGCTCAAGGTTTACAAATATCAACTAGTAAAGCAAAGTTTTTAGGTCATAGTCAACAATTAGCCGTATCAGAAGATATGCTTGGTAGAATATTTGACGGTATGGGTAATCCTCGTGATGGTGGTGAGCCTATTTTAGCTGAGAAATATATGGATATAAACGGTGAACCTATTAACCCTGCCGCAAGAGATTATCCTAATGAGTTTATTCAAACAGGTATTTCTGCTATTGATGGACTTAATACACTTGTTCGTGGTCAGAAATTGCCAGTATTTTCTATGTCAGGTCTTCCACATGCTCAACTTGCAGCACAAATAGCAAGACAGTCAAAAGTATTAAATAGTAATGAAAAATTTGCCGTTGTTTTTGCCGCAGTTGGTATAACGTATGAAGAAATGGAATATTTCGTAGAAGATTTTAAAAAAACAGGTGCAATAGACAGAACGGTTATGTTTACTAACCTTGCTAATGACCCTGCTATTGAAAGAATTGCAACTCCTCGTATGGCACTTACTTGCGCAGAATATCTCGCTTACGATTTAGGTATGCACGTTTTAGTTATTATAACCGACATAACAAACTATTGCGAATCGTTAAGAGAAGTTTCAGCTGCAAGAAAAGAAGTTCCTGGAAGGCGTGGATATCCCGGATATTTATATACCGACCTTGCAACACTTTACGAAAGAGCAGGAAAAATAAAAGGCAAGAAAGGTTCTATAACACAAATTCCTATTTTAACTATGCCTGAAGATGATAAAACGCATCCTATTCCAGACCTTACAGGTTATATTACCGAAGGACAAATTATTTTATCAAGGGAATTGTATAAAAAGGGTATAAATCCTTCTATTGACGTTTTGCCGTCTTTATCAAGATTAAAAGATAAAGGAATAGGTGAAGGTAAAACAAGAGAAGATCATGCCGATACAATGAATCAGTTATTCTCTGCATACGCAAGGGGTAAGGAAGCAAAAGAATTGTCTGCTATTTTGGGCGATTCTGCACTTACCGATATTGATAAATTATATGCAAAGTTTGCCGAGGAATTTGAAAAAACTTACGTTTCTCAAGGTTTTACGACAAATAGAGATATTGAAGAAACGTTAAATATAGGTTGGGAGTTGTTAAGAATACTTCCAAGAAGTGAATTAAAGAGAATTAAGGAAAAATTCCTTGATAAGTATTACGAAAAGAATTAACGGAGAATAAATTTGGCAAGATTAAATGTTAATCCTACTCGTATGGAGTTAAATAAACTTAAATCTAGGCTTAAAACTGCCATACGTGGACACAAATTATTAAAAGATAAAACGGACGAAATGATAAGGCGTTTTTCTGAAATTATAAGAGAAAATAAGACTTTAAGAGAGTCTATTGAATTAGATATTTCAAAAGCACTTTATCAGTTTTCTATTGCAAGAAGTTTAATGAGTAAATCTCAGATTGAACTTGCTTTTTCTATGCCTTCCGTTTCTTTTGATATTGATTGCGATACGAAAAACGTTATGAGTATCGCTGTGCCAAAATTAACTCTTTCTGAAAACAAATCAAACAAATCACTCCCATATAGTATGGCTGAAGTGACAAGTGAAGCAGATTATTCTGTTAAACTTGTTGAAAAAGTTTTATTAAACTTAATTAAACTTGCAGAAATAGAAAAAACAACTTCTATGCTTGCTGATGAAATTGAAAAGAGTAAAAGAAGAGTTAATGCGTTAGAAAATATTTTAATTCCTGATTTAAATGAAACTATAAAATATATTTCAATGAAATTAGAAGAAAACGAAAGAGGAAGTAGAACAAGACTTATGAAAGTTAAGTCTATGATTGCAGGTAGATAATATGTATTGTATAGGTGTTGACATAGGTGGGATGAGTGTTAAAGTAGGGCTCGTAAACGAAAAGGGAAAAATAATACAAAAAAACGTTATGAAAACCGCTCCTACTTTTAAAGAAGTAGTTAAAAATATTTCTATTCAAATAAATGAATTACTTTCTAAAAATAAATTAAAAATAAACGATATTTTAGGTATAGGAATAGGTTCTCCCGGAATTATTGATTCAAAAAACGGCGTAATAAAATCGGCAAATAATCTTCACTGGGAAAATAAAAATATTTTTAAGGAATTAAAAAAGTATTTTAACACTAAAATTTGTATTTCCAACGATGCAAACGTTGCTACTCTTGCAGAAGCAAAATTCGGTTCGGCAAAAGGCGCTAACACTTGTGTTATGTTTACAATAGGCACGGGGATAGGCGGTGGAATTATATTGAATAAAAAACTCTATGAGGGCGGTTTTTCTATGGGAGCAGAGTTGGGGCATACAACCATCGTTGCTAATGGAAAAAAATGCTCTTGTGGTAAAAAAGGTTGTTTGGAAGTTTATGCTTCGGCTACCGCTTTAATTTCGCAAACTAAATCAGCAATGAAGAAAAATAAAAAATCACTAATGTGGAAATACGTTAAAAACGACATTAATAAAGTAGATGGTAAAACTTCTTTTGAGTGTGCAAAGTTAAATGATAAAACTGCAAAAGAAGTTGTTGATAAATACATAATGTATCTATCCGAAGGCGTTTTATCAATGCTTAATATTTTCCGCCCTGACGTTTTTATTTTAGGCGGTGGAATAAGTGCACAGGGTAAATATTTAATAGATAAAGTTATTTGTTTACAACCTGATGGCTTTGTTTCTT
>JAKSOS010000052.1 GCA_024405475.1 Clostridia bacterium | reverse complement strand
CGATAATACCGGCAGCGGGACTCGGAACAAGATTTTTGCCTATAACGAAGGCAGTGCCAAAACCTATGCTTTCAGTTGTAGATAAACCTACTATTCAATATATTGCAGAAGAATTAAGCGGAATAGGAATTGAAGAAATAATAGTTGTAGTAAGTCCTGATTCGGACGTAATTAAAAAACATTTCGGACCTGCTGAAGATTTAGAAAAGAGATTGCTTTCAGACGGGAAAAAAGAATTATACGATATTGAGAGAAAAACTCAAAGTTTTAATGTTAAGTTTGTAGAACAAAAGGTCGCAAACGGACTTGCAGGTGCAATTTTATGCGCTGAAAAGTATGTAAAAGACGAACCTTTTGCACTTTTACTCGGCGATGAACTTTTGTATGCAGAAGACGGACAAACAAATTGTATAAAGAAAATGATAGAGATTTTTGAAAGCACTTCTAAAAGCGTTATTGCCACGATGGAAGTGTTTGGCGATGACGTAAGCAAGTATGGAAACATAGGCATAAAAGATGAAAACTGTGGGGTAATCACAGTTGATAAAATTGTAGAAAAGCCTGCCATAAACGACGCTTTGTCTAATAATGCAATAATCGGCAGATACGTATTAAGCGGTGAAGTAATGAATAAATTAAAACAATTAAAGCCGAGAAATAACGAATTGTATTTAACTGACGTTTTAGATGAACTAGCATTTAATGAAAAACTTTTAGCATATACAATAGATTGCAAGAGATATGACGTTGGAGATAAGTTCGGCTACGTCAAAGCAAACGTTGAGTTTGCGTTAAAGAATAAGGATTTATTCGAAGACACGAAGACTTTTATAAAGGATTTAGCAGCGAAACTCAACTAATTAAAGGGGAAATATATGTATTACGATGGATTTTCAAGGCATGTAAATCAGGCAATAGAGTTGGCAAATGCACTTGCGAAAAAATTTGGTTGTAGGTATATAGGAACAGAGCATATTTTGTTTGGGCTTATTAACGCTCAAGACGGAAGGGCTGCTTCTATTTTAAGGGAAGCAGAAATAGATAACGACAGATATTTGTATTATTTTCAAAAAACGATAGATAAGTCGTTGGCACTTCCGGGGAATATGTTTACAGCAAGAACCAAAAATGTTTTTGAAAAATCGGTAAATATTTCATTAAAAGCACACTCCGGATTCGTAGGAACGGAGCATTTGCTTTTAGCAATTTTGTTAGATACGGAGAGTGTAGCCGTAACGATTTTACGTACTATGCGTGTTGACGTTGACGAAATGGCTGAGGATATAGCTGAATCACTTATAAATAACAGTGAAACTACTTATATAGAAGTTGAAGATATAGACGACGGCATAATGGGCGAACAGAATTTCAGTTCTGTTTTAGATGAAGAGTCGCCGTTAAGACAAAATTCAAGGAATCCGCATCAGAACGCTCATAGAGATTTTAGAAATGAAAGGAACGATTCTAATGAGCTTTCTGATTTAAATAAGTTTGGTGTAAACTTAAATAAGCGTGCATTAGAAGGGAGAGTAGACCCCGTTATAGGTAGAAAGAACGAAATAGACAGAGTTATTCAAATACTGTCAAGAAGAACTAAGAACAATCCGGTATTGATAGGTGAACCGGGTGTAGGTAAAAGTGCCGTTATTGAAGGGCTTGCACAAGCAATAGTAAAGGGAAACGTTCCTGAAATATTAGCAGATAAAATCGTATTTTCATTAGATATTGCAAGTATGCTTGCGGGAACGAGATACCGTGGTGATTTTGAAGAAAGATTAAAGAAGACGATTGATTCTGTAAAGCAAAACGGAAATATAATTTTATTTATTGATGAAATTCACAATATTGTCGGAGCAGGAAGCACCGGTGAAGGCAATATGGACGCAGCAAATATATTAAAACCTATGCTTTCACGAGGGGAGCTTCAAACGATAGGTGCAACGACGATTGACGAATATAGAAAATATATAGAAAAGGACGCTGCGCTTGCACGTAGATTTCAACCTGTTATGGTAGATGCACCGTCAACGGACGAAACTGTTGAAATATTAAAGGGATTAAGAGATAAATATGAATCTCACCACGGAGTAACTATTCCGGATGACGCAATCGCTTCGGCAGTAACGTTATCTGATAGATATATAACAGATAGGTTTTTGCCTGATAAAGCGATAGACTTAATTGACGAAGCTGCATCAAGAGTAAGACTTGACAGTTATAATTCTCCTGCGGAAGCAAAACAAAAAGAAAAAGAATTAGCCACATTAGTTGCTCAAAAGAACGAAGCAAAAAGGCGTGATGACTTAGAAAGAGCAATGAAACTAAATAAAGAAATAGAAAAGGTTAATAGCGAATTAGAAGATATAAGGGCAAAAGCAAGTAAACTTTCTAATAGCAGGGAACACTTGATATTAACACCTGACGACATTGCGAAAGTTGTTTCTAACTGGACGGGAGTACCGGTTGTAAAACTTACCGAAACGGAAGCACAAAGATTACTTGACTTAGAAGCTGTTTTACACCAAAGGGTTATAGGTCAAACGGAAGCGGTTAGAGCAGTTTCTGATGCAATAAGAAGATCAAGAGCAGGTTTATCCGATCCAAATAGACCGGTAGGCTCGTTTATCTTCGTTGGTCCGACAGGCGTCGGAAAAACGGAATTATCAAAGGCACTTGCAGAAGCCGTTTTTGGAAATGAAGACAGCATAATCAGAGTTGATATGAGTGAATATATGGAAAAGCACTCTGTAAGTAAACTCGTAGGTGCGCCACCGGGATACGTCGGTTTTGACGAAGCTGGTCAGTTGACCGAAAAAGTCAGAAGAAAACCTTATTCGGTAGTGCTTTTTGACGAAATAGAAAAGGCACACCCTGACGTATTTAATCTCATGCTTCAAATACTTGACGACGGAAGACTTACCGACAGTAAAGGAAGACTTGTAAGCTTTAAGAACACGATTATAATAATGACGTCAAACGTAGGGGCTACGGAAATAGCACATAGAAACACTTTGGGATTTACAGGTTCAAGTTCTGCCGAGTACGATAATATGTGCGATAATTATATGGATGCGTTAAAGGGAAAGTTCCGTCCGGAGTTTTTAAATAGAATTGACGAAATAATAGTATTCCATAAACTTACAAAGAACGAAACGGCAAGAATCGCCGAATTGCTGTTATCTAATTTGAGAAAACGCCTTGCAGTAAGGGAAATAAAGCTTTTAATTAGTGATAATGCAATGAGTTTAATAATTGAAAAGGGATACGATAACGAATACGGTGCAAGGCCGTTAAAGAGAGTAATTCAAAGATATATTGAAGATAAACTTTCCGAAGAGATTTTGCGTGGAGATTTAAAGGAAAAATCAACTATAATCGTAGATGCGATAGGTAGTGAATTTGTATTCAAAAAAGGCGAGTAAAAAAAGGAATTTTATATATATACGTCGTATATATATTTAGGGGGAAAATAATATGAACATTGAATTTGTAGCAAGAAATTATGAGATAAGCGAAAAGCTTAAAGATTTGACCTTTCAAAAACTTTCTAAGATAGATAAGTATTTTGATGACGACAACACGAGAGCGAAGGTAAGTTTCAAAAAGCAAGCCAACACGTGCACGTTAGAAGTAATGTTAGATTTTTGTGGAAAGTTTGTAAGAGCAACAGCCGATAGTGACAATTTTTATGAAAACCTAGACGTAGTTCTTAAAAAGATTGAAGGTCAAATCAGAAAACATCGTACGAAGTTTGACCAACACAATAAGAACTATGCATTTAACGATGAATCTTTATACGACGTAGGCAGAAAAGAAGAAACGAAGAAATCTTCTTTGGTAAAAGAAAAGAAATTTATTTTAACTCCTATGACAACGAAAGAAGCAATAGACGAAATGGAATTGTTAGGGCACTCTTTCTACGTATTTTTAGATGCAAAGACACAACAAATAAACGTTTTGTATAAGAGAGCAGACGGAGATTTAGGTTTAATTGAACCGGAAATAGAAAAATAAGATGATAACGGGAATATCAACGGCGTCGCTTTTCGGTAGGTTTAAGACAGAAGAAGCAATTAAAGAATTGAATAATAACGGCGTAAAGCACGCAGAAGTTTTCCTTGAATCTTATTGTGAATACAATAAAAAATTTGGTAAACTAATAGCGAAAAAAAAGGGTGAAACGGAAATTCACTCGGTACACGCACTAACTACACAGTTTGAGCCACAACTATATAGCTTAAACGAAAGAGCACAAGAAGACTCTTTTAAGATATTAGAAGGATTCTTAAAAGCCGGAAAGGCAATGGGTGCAAAAAACTATACGTTTCACGGTTCTGCAAGATTTAAGAAAACACCTATAAAAATCAATTTTGATAGGCACGCTCAAATTACCCAAAGAATAATAGATACGTGCGCAAAATACGGAATAAACTTAGCGTATGAAAACGTTCACTGGAATTATTATAATTACATAGGTTTCTTTGATGAATTAAGAAAAAGAACTAACGGACTTAAAGGAACGTTTGATATAAAGCAGGCAAGACAGTCCGGCATTGATTATTCGGAATATATAAAAGAAATGGGTAGTGATATTGCAACCGTGCATTTATCAGATATTGATGAAAATGGTAAAATGTGTTTGGTAGGAAAAGGCATAACCGATTTTAACGAAGTTTTTAAGAAGTTAAAAGACGTAGGCTTTGACGGGGCATTGTTATTAGAAGCATATCAAAGTGATTACGAGAATATGAATGAATTGTATGATTCGCTTAAATACGTAAGCGAACTTGCAGAAAAAATATTTTAGTTAAAAAAAGACCACCTAAATAGGTGGTCTTTTAATTTTTGCATTTTTTTGAAATTTAAGGCACAAAAAAGACAACCGTACTTAAATACGGTAATAATTTTTGCCTTAAAAAAGGGGATAGACTATTCTTCTTGTGGTTTAGCCTTTTCTTCTTCAAAAGCAGCGAGAATAGCTTTAATAAGTTCTTCTCTCGTTTCCGTTTTAATTGGGTGAGCTATATCCTTATATTCGCCGTCGCCGGTTTTTCTGCTTGGCATAGCGATAAAATAGCCTTCATTCCCTTCAATAACCTTAATGTCGTGTACAACAAAACAGTCATCGAAGGTAACGGATGCAACTGCTTTAAGTTTGCTGTCGTCTTTTTTTACGATGCGAACTCTTACATCAGAAATTTTCATAAATAGTTACCTTCCTTAACTTTCAATATAAATATTTTATCACACAAAAAAGTGTATTTCAATATTTTTTTAAAAATTTTTGTCAAAAAATGTGTATTTTTTTAAAAAAACTAGAAAAAAGGGGCAAAAAAAGATATAAAAACATAAAATGTGGTATGACGAAAAATTTTAATTTAGATTTTTATAGTAAAATTCACTTTATCGGTATAGGTGGAATTTCCATGAGTTCCTTAGCCAAATACTGTGTTTTGTTAGGTAAATGTGTAAGCGGAAGCGATAAGAGTAAAAGCGATTTAACGGCACAGTTAAAAAAGGCAGGCGTTTATATTACGTATAGGCACTTAAAAAGAAATATAGATGGTAAAGATTTAGTTGTATATACTTCTGCGATAAGTGAAAATAACGTAGAGTTAAAAAGGGCAAAAGAACTGGGATTGCCTATAATAAAAAGAAGTGAATTATTAAATGAAATAGTAAAACGGCACTTAGTAAGTATTGCAGTTTCGGGAAGTCACGGAAAGACAACGACTACTGCAATGATTTCAAAGATATTTATAAAGGCAGATAAGAATCCTACCGTATTTTTAGGTGGTAAAGTAAGTGAGTACGGCAATTTCAGAAAGGGCGGAAAGGACGTTGTAATATTAGAAGCGTGTGAATACAAGAAGAATTTTTTTGATTTATCACCCTTTATGTCGGTAATACTTAATATAGATAACGATCATTTGGATAGTTTTAACGGCATAGAAGATGAAATAGCTTCATTTAATGCGTTTGCGAAAAATTCAATATCGGTAATTAATGCAGACGATAAAAACTGTTTTGAAGTTTTTAATTCAAAAACGGTCACCTTTGGGGTGAAAAACAAAGCAACTTACTTTGTAAAGAGAGTAAACTTTAACGGAAATGGATATTCTTTTACGGTATATAAATACGGTAAAAGAGTAATCAGAATAAATTTAAAAATAAGTGGAAAACATAATATATATAACGCATTATCGGCTTTTGCAGTAGCAGATTTGTTTAAAATAGAGCCAAAAATAATAAAGAAAGCGTTAGAAGAATTTGACGGCGTTGAAAGAAGAAACGAATTGATAGGTAGGATAAAAAATAAAGATTTAATAGCGGATTACGCACATCATCCAACGGAAATAGAAGCATTGCTTTCAACGTATAAAGAAAAAGGCTTAAAATCGCTTGTAGTATTTCAGCCACATACATATTCACGAACGAAGTTTTTAATGAAAGATTTTGTAAGGGTATTGTCAAAAGCAGATGGACTTATAATATACAAGACATATCCTGCAAGGGAAAAATATATGGAAGAAGGTTCTGCCGAAAAGTTATATTTTGAGTTAAGAGAAAGTTATAAAGGTTTTATTGAATATGAAAACGGTGAAAAATTAAACGAGAAAGTGCTTTCTGTGATAGAGGGATTTGATAACGTTTTATTTGTTGGGGCTGGAGATATTTACGATAAAGCAAGAGAGATTGTAAAAGAAAAATAAAAAAGGTTGCAAAAAAATAAAAAAGATGATAAAATAAAAATGTTGAAGGGAGTAGTTAGCGCATTTTAGCGTTTGCATTATCGTCAAGACGGGATTTTTCCCCGGTAATGTAGATTACTAAGGTAATTATAACAAGACTTCTACCGTAGTATCGGTAGAAGTCTTTTTTCTTGTCGCGGTTTATCAGAATTTCTTTTGGTG
>JAKSOS010000051.1 GCA_024405475.1 Clostridia bacterium | reverse complement strand
TATATTTAAATTCATTATTGCAGTGTTTCTCACAAACAAAAGAACTAACAAATTCAAAATATCTCGGAACTTTATGTTTTGCAATATTCTTTACGCAGTATTCCCTGATTTCTTCTTCCTTTAAGCTTTCGCCGTCCTTTACTATTACGTAAGCATAAGCTTCTTCACCGTACCTTTCGTCCGGAACACCGACGACTTGTACGTCAGACACCTTCGGGTGTGTATATAAAAAGTCTTCAATCTCTTTCGGATAAAGATTTTCTCCGCCCCTGATTATCATATCTTTAAGTCTTCCGGTAATTCTATAATTGCCGTCTGATAACTTCATTGCCAAGTCGCCCGTATGTAGCCAACCGCCTTCGTCTATCGCCTTTGCCGTTTCTAACGGCATCTTGTAATAACCTTTCATAAGATTATACCCACGAGCGACAAACTCCCCAACGGTGTTTATCGGCAATTCTTCATTAGTTTCAGGGTCAACTATTTTACACTCAATATTAGGAAGTGCATGACCTACCGTATTAACCCTTACGTCAATTTCATCATCAGTTGAAGACATCGTACATCCGGGAGACGCTTCCGTCTGACCGTATACAATCGTGATTTCCTTCATATTCATTTTGTCCAAAACTTGTTTCATAACTTCTACGGGGCAAGGACTACCTGCCATTATTCCCGTTCTCATATATGAAAAATCAGTTTTGTCAAAATCTTCGTGCGATAGCATTCCTATAAACATTGTAGGTACACCGTGGAAACACGTTATTCTCTCTTGATTTATACAAGCAAGTGCAGGCTTTGGTGAATAATAAGGCAATGGGCAAAGCGTTGCACCGTGCGTCATTGCGGCTGTCATTGCCAAAACCATTCCGAAACAGTGGAACATAGGTACCATTACCATCATTCTATCTGCAGTAGATAAATCCATTCTGTCGCCTATACACTTTCCGTTATTAACTACGTTGTAGTGTGTAAGCATAACACCTTTTGGAAATCCCGTAGTTCCCGAAGTGTATTGCATATTGCATACGTCGTTAATTGAAACGGCGTTAGACAAAACAGAAAGCTTTTCCTTGCTGACTTCTTTTGCCCTTTCCTTGAACTCTTCATAGTTAAGCGAACCGTCTTGATCAAAACCTACCGTTATTACGTTTCTCAAAAACGGCAAGCGTTTTGCGTGCATTTGTTCGCCTTTCTTTAACAACTTTAACTCGGGACATAATTCGTTTATTATTCCTGCATAATCGGAATCCCTATAACCTTTTATCAAAACCAAAGTATGAGTATCAGATTGTTTCAATAGGTATTCTAATTCGTGAATCTTATACGCCGTGTTTACAGTTACTAAAACCGCACCGATTTTTGTTGTTGCCCAAAAAGTCAAATACCACTCCGGAATATTAGTTGCCCAAACTGCGACGTGATCGCCTGCCTTAACGCCTACCGAAATTAACGCTCTCGCAACTATATCAACTTCGTCTCTGAATTCCGAATAAGTTCTTGTATAATCTAATGTCGTATACTTAAAAGCATACTGATCAGGAAATTCTTCAACGAGTCTATCTAAAACCTGAGGAAAAGTTTTTTCAATTAATGATTCCTTTTTCCAAATATACTTTCCCGTTTTTGATTTATTATCATACAACTTATTTTGCCACGACGGTACGTCTTCAAATATACTCATGTAGCTTGCAAATTGCGGAATTACTATATCTGCATCACCTAAACTTTCAAGCCATTTTGGAATGAGCTCCAAAGATAAATATCCGTCGTAGTTAATAGACCTTAAACTTTCAAAAGCACTTTTTATAGGCAAATCGCCTTCACCAAGCAAACAGTACTCTATACCGTCTTTTACAAGGCTATCTTTTATATGTACGTGTTTAATATACTTGCCGAGATTGTTTACCGATACTTCAGGACGTTCTTCACTAAACCTTACGGTGTGGTGAATATCCCAAAGCGCACCTAAATTATCCGTCGCAAAATATCCTAAAAAGTCTGCAAGCTTTTTCGTTTGCGCAAACACTCCCATAGTTTCAATTAAAAGTGTGATATCAGACTTTTCTGCTTTCACAACGAGTTCAGACAAAAGATTTTTTAGTTTTTCTTCGTCAAAGTCTAAACTATTACTTTCGTTATAACAATGTAAACGAATATATTTGACGTTAAGTGCTTCTGCAACGAAAATAAGCGAATCAATTTCGGAAATTACCTTTTTTTCGTCTTCTAAAAGCAAATTGCTTACAGAATCTATGCAGGAAATTTTTTCACCCATTTCGTAAAGTCTTTTTTTAGTGTATTGCAAATTATCGCTCGCAAAAGTTTTTTCACTATTAAAGCACTTTGAATTTATATCGTGAACTTCTAAACCTACTATTTTATTTTCACTTAAACGGTTAAGCAAACTTTCAAAAGAAAGTTCCCAGCCGTTTGTAGAAAATGAAAGTTTCATTATGCATTTTCCTCGTAAACAATTTTATTTATCGCATTTATATACGCTCTTATACTTGCGCCCACGATATCGGTAGATACGCCCCTACCTGAATATATTTGTCCGTTAAAGCGAAGTTTTACAACTGCTTGCCCCATCGCTTCTTTACCTTCCGTAACCGAACCTAAAACGAAATCGTCAAGTTCAAAATGTCTTCCCGTAATATTTTCTAATGCTAAAAACGCAGCGTCAACGGCACCGTTTCCGTAAGACAATCCCTTTACCGTTTCTCCGTTTTTATTTAATACTATACTTGCAGTTGCAGATAAAATATTGCTTGTATTTACCGAAAACGATACAAGCGAATAAGTTTCCGGAACTTGTAATGAGTAGGTTGCTACCAAAACGTCAAGTTCTTTTGTGTTTACAATCTTCTTTTCAGATAATCTTAAATACTCAGAATAAATCTTTTTAGTTTCTTCTGATGATAAATCATAACCACGCTTTTTAACAACTTTACTAAAATCCGTTAAAGAAAGAGATATTAACTGTTCTTTTTCTTCTACGTTTTGATCTGCATTGCTTGAAGAAACACCGTTTACTCTTTCTAATATTCTCTTTATTGCCGTGCGGTTTACGTTTGTGCTAAATCCTTTTTTACCACCTACGTAATCAATAGCGGAAATAACCTTTTCAAAGTTTGCTAAACTTCCTTCGTTCGTTGCGCAAAGTTTAATTCCACTTGCCCCGTTTATTATTGACGAAATAATTGATGACGTTGCAAATGAAAATTCGTCGCTACACTTTACGTAAAGTTTTGCTGTTTTTAAGTTTACGCTATTAAACACGTTTTTTACAAACTCACCGAACTCCTCAGAAATGATATCTCCTGCCAAATCGGAAATAGTTATATATTTTGCACCACCGTCTATTGCGGTATTTATTGCCTTAGTTAAAAATTCGTTTTCCGCTCTCGTTGCGTCTTCCAAAGATACTTCAACTTCTTCCGTTAAAGAAACTGCCTTTTTTACCATTGAATTCAACCAGTCTAAAACTGCAGTAGGTTTTTTGCTTGCCGAATACTCCATTTGTACCGGTGAAACAGGTACGGAAATTAAAATTCTTTTCTTTTTTGCCAAAGAGATAAGCGAATAATTCTTTTCCAAACTGTTTTCGGTTTTACCTGCGTCAACACAAATCGTCGTTTTGTTTATACATGCACTAATCGTCTTAAAAAGCACTTCGTCACTTTTATCTAACGCTTGTGGCAATTCTATTGCGTCAACGCCGAGTTCGGATAGCCTTTTTGCTATATCTAATTTTTCCTTAAAAGACAAAGCAACTCCGCTCTTTGTGTTTTTCAATGAAATATCGCTTATCAAAATGTTTTTCATAATTATCTCCAAAAAAAAGCCCTAACTAAAAAATAGTTAGGGCGAAAAATTCCGTGGTACCACCTAAATTACCGATTTTACTCGGTCTCTCTTAGCCCCTGTAACGTGGGAATACGAAGTGCATTACTAATTTTTCACACACTCTGCTCAAAGGTGAGTAACCTTTTTTCAACTACCGGCTTACACCAACCGCCGACTCTCTTAAAATCGCTAAAAAGGTCTTTTCTTTTCGTCGCATTTAAATATATTATTATATTACTACTTATTCATATTTTTTGTCAAGCATTTTTATCAACTTTATTCTTGTAATAAAGCCTTAATATTTTTTGATAAAATCATCTCTTTTTCTCTTAAATTCAGGCTTAATTTATTAAATCTTTCCAGTTCGCCTTTTGCTTCCCACATAGGAAAGTCTGTTCCGAAAAAAAATTTCTCCACTCCAAACTTTTTTATCAAATTTTCTGCTTTTTCACTATTTATAAAGGGCAGGCTGGAACTCGTATCAAAATAAACGTTGTTTAGCCCGTTATAAACGTCAACTTCGTCCCAACATCTATACCCACCGAAATGAGCACCTATAAAGTTTACTTTATTAAACTTTTTTGCTACTTTTGCTAATCTATACGGCTTTGAATAGGTAAATCTATTATCCCCGGTATGAAATAATATAGGCAATTTATTCTCTACTGCCCTGTAAATCTTAAAAACGTTTTCATCGTCTATATTAAACTTTTGAAAATCAGGGTGCAATTTCACTCCCTTAAATCCGTTTTTAACACACCACTCTACTTCGTTAAAAATCTCTTCTTCGCTTAAATCCTGATGAAGCGTCATAAACCCTATAAACTCTTTATGCTTATCAATTTCCCCCTTTATAAATTCGTTTATAGAGTGAACTTGACTTGCCTTAGTTGCACAAGAATGAACGACGAACCTTGTTATTCCTGCCTTTAACCCATCCTCTAAAAGCCTATCTGCCGTTCCGCTTGGCATTTGCATTTTTATATCGTAAAAATCCCCTATTGCATCAGTAGCTTTTTGCGCAATCTTCTCGGGATATATATGTGCGTGTGAATCTATTATTTCCATTTTAGTCCTTTATAAATCGTTTTAACCAGCTTAAATCTAATTTCCACTCTGATACTTTATTTCTTCTAACATGTTCTTCGTTCGCCTTGCCTATATCTGCTTTCATTTCGGCATAAGAGCAATTATTTACCTTCATATAATGGTCTTCTGCCTTTTGCAAGTTTCCGACTAGCGACGTTCTCCCCATGTGAATTACGCTGTGGCAATCTTTACAAACGGATATAACGTTTGCAAGTTTTTGAATTCCCTTACTTTCGTCGTAAGCCCACTGTTCGTGAGCTTCTAATTTATCAGTTTTTTTACCGCATATAGCACATTTGCCTTGCGCTCTTTCTTTTGCGTCTTTTTTAATAAAGTCCCACTGTGCCTTACTCAAAAGAGAACGGAGATTAGAATACCAGCAACTATCCGGCACTAACTCAATTTTTAATTTCCTATCCATTATACCACTCTGCTTTCATGACAAACGAAATACATAATTTGATAACTACCCTGCAACTTCTTCAACAAGTCCAAAGCAAGTTTTAATTTCTCGTCGTCTAAATTATAAAACGGATCGTCTAAAATTATAAACGGCTTCTCTTCGGTAAACAAAACGTCAATTAGAGCAAATCTCTTGCAAATCTCAAATAAGTTTTGATAGCCTTTACTGAAATAATCGGCCTGTCTGTCGCTACCGTTGTCGCTGATTGAAACTTTTAAATCAACGTCTATTTTTGCTTCTATTTTATTTCCGGTAATAAGGTTTAAGTATTTATTCAAACTTTCTTCTAACGGCGCACGATAATTAACCTTTAAGTTTTCGTCTGCTTCTTTTAAGAAATCTAACGTGCATTTAAGTATCTCTAAATCTTTATTGCTGTTTTCTAATTTTTCGGTCAGTTCCGTTTTTATAGATTCGTATTCCAAAAGTGAATTAGCCTCTACTTCACAAGCAGAAATACGAGTTTTGACGTTTGATAAAATTCCGCTCTTTCTATTTAACTCATTTTCAACAGTTTCTATTTTCTTTTTTATCTCAACTGCGTTTAACGAGAAATCCGATAAAGATACGTCCTTATCTATTGCAAGACTTTCTTTTTCTTTATCTATTTCGGCTATTTTTTTCTTGCTTTCGCTAATTATATTTTGCGACAAAATTATACTGTTTAATTTTTCGCTATAACTTCCGCTTGCATTAAAATTTGATAAAAACTTCTCTATGTTTTCCACATAAGTTTTTTCAACGTCTAAATAACCCTGCAATTCCGATTGCTTAGTTTTTATCAACTCGCTGATTGCATTGTTTTCATTTGATTTCTTATTTCCCTTAAAGAAAAACATTACGGCAAAAACAACAGCAAAACAAAACAAAAAACCTGAAAATATTTTTGATGCCGTGCCACTTAAAAAAAGCATAACAACGCCAAGCACAGCAAACACGAGTGCAAAAAGAATAAACGAAATATTAGTGTTTTTTACGTGCGATTTTTCAACGGTTTTTTCTTGTGCCTTAATTGAATTTATATCGCTTTTTGCAATTTCTATTTTTGATTTTGTGTTGCTTAAATCAGCAATACACTTATTAAGAGAAGACGCTTGTTCTTCGGTTATTTTATTTCCGTTTAATATCGCATTTGCAGAATTTATTTTTTCTGTTTCTTCTTGTCTGTCGCTGTTTAATTTTTCAATTCTTTGTTTTTTTATTGAAATAGCTTCTGCCCTACCGGCAACGGCAAAACTCTTTCTTAAATCTTCTAACTCTTTTTTATCGTTATCTATATCGTTAACGAGTTTTTGCGCTTCTTCTTTAAGTGCGTTTTCGTTTAAGAGTGCCGATTTTGAAATGTCAATTTTATTGTTTATTTCAAATAATTTTGTTTTCGTTTCGGGAATTATTCCCCTATTGCCCGAATAACTGTATTTACTTGCTTTTTCTTTTATTTTCGCAACTGCCTTATCAAAAAGCAGTGAGTCTTTTACGTCACAACTCTCGTTGAACTTATTAGTAAGAGAAGTGTTGCTTTTTACTTCCATATCTCTTTGTGAAAAGAAAGTAGTTGACAAAAATCCCTCTTCGTCAATCTTAAAAATTCTTGTACCTAATTCTTCTTTGTTGCTAAACT
>JAKSOS010000050.1 GCA_024405475.1 Clostridia bacterium | reverse complement strand
CGTATAAACTTAAAATTTTCATTATATTTCTTCCCCCTTTAACGCATTTAATCCGCACATAATTATTGCGTCTTTTTTTTCTTGTGGTAAATCGCTTTTTTAGACATTTTTAATAAATTCACCACGAACCGATTTATCGTTAATATAATCTTCTTCACTGACTTTTAATATCGTTTTATCATATATCTTAACAAAGAAATAATCTTCGTTTAATCTTGACGTTAAACCTTCGGTATCAACGTCAAAATCAGTTTTTCTTTCGCCCGTTAAAATTATCTTAATCAAACTTTCTTTTGGAATTTTTTCCGATAAATCTTGTATGATTTTATTTCTGAAATTAAACCAGTTATTTTCACCGTTTACACTGTACTCTACTTCGTAAAAACACCTTGAAGAAAACTTTACAAACTCTCTTTTTAACTTGTTATTTTCAATAGTTAATAAAACGAAACCTTTTTCGCCCGTTTCGTCAAATCCCCTTGCATCTAAACAACCCGAATAGGCGTAAACACCACGGTCATCAAGTTTTCCTTCTGCATATTGATGAATATGTCCCAGTGCTAAATAATCTATATTTTTTTCTTTTAAAAGTGGCAAACTGATTACTTCTGCTTTTTCACTACTTTTATATCCTGCTATCTGACCGTGTAATGCAACGATATTTATGTTTTTTTCATCTAAAAACAAATTGTCATAAATAAAGTTAGCATTTGTTGAGTCAAATGCAACGCTACTTATAACTACGTTATCAAAAACGTATTTGCACCACTTATTGTCAACGACGTTAAGGTTATTTGGCAACGTTTCCAAAGACGAAATAAAGTTATCGCTATCGTGATTACCCGATAGATATATAAATGAAATATCTTTTGCTTTTTCTATTGCAGAAATTACCCTACCCCTTGTTTTTACCGTAACTTTTTCGGTATCAAACAAGTCCCCCGAAATAACTACGGCGGACACTTCGTTTTGTATTGCATAATCAACTAATTTTTCAAAAGAACGCAATACTTCTTCACGGCGAATTTTACTTTTTTCCGACGGCAACGATTCCATTTTAGAATCTAAATGCAGGTCGGCACAATGTATAATTTTCATAAATTATATTATAACACTTTTAATAAAAATAGTAAAGTAGGAAAAATAAAAAACCACGGTAAATATCGTGGTTTTTATTATGCTATTAAAGACGTTTCTTCCCTTTTTGCACGTTTTTCGTTAATCCTGTGTAATTGATGAAGCTTAGGCAAATTGTATCTTAATATAAACAGCGAAAGTGCATTGTATATTCCGTTTACTATTGCAACCGGTATTCCGAAACATAAAAAATATTTAAGCGGTAAAACAAAAACAATCAAAAATCCGAAAACAATACTTAAAAAGTGTATCATTACGCCGTAGTTCGCTTCTAAGATATATCTTTCTACGTATTCGTTGTTTTTAGGATCTGATATTTTATTTTTTCTAAAATTAGTTGCTTTCCCCCACTCTGGTATTTTATCTTTCCATTTTTTTATACCCAAAAATTCGTAAAACTTGCACTCTTTTTTTCTTCCTGCATAAATTTCTTTATTATAAGAAAACCATTTAGCAGGACAAATCCACCTAACGATAAAAGCAACTATCGCATCAATTAAAATTACACCGACAACTGACGCTACTACAGCTAAAATCACAAACCAAACGGTTCTCTCGGCGATAATAAAAAAATCTACTATTCCGAGTACTATTGAAAACAATAATATAAATCCGTAGTACATTTATTCTCCGTATTTTAATTCCTTACCGTAAACTTTTTCATACAATTCTTTTACGGCTTTGAAATTTTCTTCCTTTAAGTATTCAGCATTTTCTTTTGCACTTAATTCTTTCTTTGGATAAATAGGTGGCATAAACCATAAAGTACACTCTTGAACAAACGCCCCGTCACCATCTTTTTTGTCTGAATCTTCCATAGTTATAAACGCCGGAATAATAGGAACGTTTGCACTACTTACAAACTTGTATGCGCCTATTTTAAACGGTCTTGGTTTTCTATAATTCCACCACATCGCTTGTTCGGGATAAATTAAAATCTTTTCTCCCCTTTTTAGAAGTTCGTTTACCGCCTTCAAAAACTTTATCATCGTTTGCGGATTAGAAGACAACGGCAAAGTATTACAATGGCGGAAAAATAATCCGAACAACCCCTTAAAACCCGTATAATTTCCTTCTCTTATAACCTTATACAAGTAATGATTTTTGCCCAGATAATCTCTAATCGCTCTAAAAACTATATAATGGTCATACACGGAAAAGTGGTTGCACGTTATTACCGCACCACCCTTAACGCTTGTATAATTTTCAATACCCTTTATATTTTTTATAACGAATGCACCCTGTTTTATTTGATTTTCAAAAAAATCTATCGCCTTTTTGTTGGCAATTTTAGAAATTATTCTTGAACTTAACTTTTCATTTAAGTAATCAACTTTATTTGGCATCAATATCTTAGAAGGTGGATCATCTTCTACGTCAACGTCAAATTTCCCTTCTCTTTCGTATTGATTTATTCTTTCAAGAATCTTCTTTCTATATAAAGAAAGATCATCACAACCCATCTTTTGATTAAGCCTCCTTTACGTAAAGGTTAAAGTAGTTGTCTTTATTTTCACTTTCATCAATACACATACTTAAAAGATTGCTTTCTCCGGCACAGTCTTTTTTAGCCATTTCTTCGGTAAAACTTTCTTTTTGTTTTAAAATATCTTCGTAGTAAGCACTCTTTTTAGCATACTTCCAGAAATATTCTTCGTATTGAAGGTCAGAGTAATGCCACGGTTTTGCCGTTAAATTAAAATGTATAATATATGGCTTTTCGCAGGGCTTTAGGTTTATTCCCCTTAAAGGCATAACGTTCCAGTTATACGGCAACAATTTTGCTTTTTTATAGCACAAAACGTTAAGATAATCTTGGTCTTGCGCAACCTTGAACTTATATTTATTTAATAATTCGCCAAATTCTTTATAGAAATTGAATTTTCTGAACTCTTTTAAGTTCATTACCATAATCCCTGCATTAAAGTATTCGTTCGCTTCAATCCCTAACGCTTTTTTTACGTATCTTGAAAACGGTTCTATATTTCCAACCGCTTCATCAGGTACTCCACCGACGAGATAATTTGTTAAGTCAATATCAAAAAAATCAGCTATATCCTTTAAAACTATCGTATCGCTATCTAAATATATAACTTTATCGTATTCAGGAAACATTTCCGCAATAAAAATACGATAATAAGTGGTCAAAGTATAATAATCTCTCAATACCAACTCGTTTGATATCTCATTAAGCTTTTCACTAACGTCTACGATATGTATTTTAAGATTATCGCTATTTAACCCCAAAATATAGTCAAATTTATGAAAATCTATGCCTTTTTGTAAAATATACACTCTATATTCGTTTGTTTCGGAAATATGTTCCTTCAACGAAATTAATGATACTGATAAAAACGGAATATAATTTTCATCAATTGCAAAAAATATCGGAACAATTTTTTTATTCGTTTGCATATTTTACCTTCGTTTGTTTTTCTTTAATTATATGCTAAAAGTTATAAAATTTCAATTTTAATGGCTCTATTGTTGAAATTTCGCTATTGAAACTTTTTCTACCCCAACTCTACTATTATGAGAGTTGGCGTTTTAACACTCTAATTTGCTAAATTATTTGACTTTTTTGGCAAGTAATGTTATTATAAAGGCATGAGCGACGTAAAAAATATTTTAGCAAGCAATCTCGTTAAATTAAGATTAAAAAACAACCTTACTCAAAGCGACATTGCCGAAAAACTAAATTATTCGGATAAATCGGTATCAAAATGGGAACAAGGTGCTGCAACGCCACCTATTGATACTCTTAAAAGATTGGCAGAAATGTATAACGTTTCGGTTGATTTTTTACTTACAGAATCTACCGACGAAGAATTTGACAAAATTGCAAACATAAAAGATAGTCAAGCAAACAAAACAAACAAGATTATCATAACTTTATTAGCTATCGTATTCGTTTGGCTTTTTGCCTTGTTAACATTCTTCTACTACACAAGAGTAAACGTTGCAAGACCGTGGAAAATATTTATTTTTGCAGTTCCGTTATCAATGATTACCCTACTAATATTCAATAAAATATGGGGAAAAAGAGAAAACATATTTATTATCGTTTCTGCACTTATTTGGTCTATTATAACTTACATTTATATACGATACTTAGACCTTAACTTGTGGATGGTATTTATTATCGGTGTTCCACTTCAAATTGCTACGATTTTATGGTCTCAACTTAAAAGACCGATAAAAAACAAATAAAAAACTATAAATAAAAGAGAGTTGAATATCAACTCTCTTTTATTTTACATTTTTAATTAACCTTATATGCTTTTTCCGGCAATCTCTTCTTATTTTCGTTTTTCAACGTCTTTCCCTTTGAAGTTCTGCTTTCAATTGACAATTCTTCAGTGTTAACTACAAATACCACGCCAAAGTTATCAACTACTGCAATATCATAAGGTTCTTTTACATAACTGGCAAAAATTACTTTATTTCCACTATTTAAGTCGCAAATCTTAACGCCCTTTCTATATCTTGTCATAGGATCAATTTCAGAAGAAACAACTCTCTTATAATTTCCGCCGTCAGTTATTATAACCAACTCGCCGTCTTCATCTACTTGACTTACAAAAACAATTCTATCACCTTTATTAAGATTTATTCCCTTTACACCACCGGCAACTCTTCCTTGAACGGGAATATCAGTCTTTTCGGCGTTGAGAACCATACCTTGCTCGGTTATATAACAAATCGTTTTATTATCTAAATCTTGTTCTACCGAAAGCACTTCGTCGCCATCTTTAAGTTTTATAGCTGTATAGAAGAACTTTGCAACGTCGTATTCCTTCCACTCGGTCTTCTTAATTAAACCGTCTTTTGTATAGAACAATAAACTACCTTCGTTTATTTTATCGCTTTCACAAGCAAAAATAGAAACTACCCTTTCGTTCTTTGCTAAATCGTGAATACAATCGGTAATTTTACTGCCCTTATCCTTAAATCTGCATTCCGGAATACTGTCAACCGGTAGTTTGCAAACGTTTCCGAGATTCGTAAATGCAAATATTCTCATATTACTCTTTACGTTTGCTATTGAAGTTATAAAGTCTGTTTCGCCTGCATTATCCTTTACCGTTTTATTGCTACCGTTAAAGTTATGTTCGGTCATCTTCTTTATAGTTTTTCCTGCCGTAATCCCTACAACAAAATCTTCTATAGGCTTAAACGAATCTTCAAAATCTTCCTTGGATTCAACTTCTTTTCCGCCTTGAACAATAACGCTTCTTCTTTCGTCTTTATATTTTTTCTTTATTTCTAAAAGTTCTTTTTTAATAACTTGTTTTAATTTTTCCTTATTAGAAATAATTTCGTTAAGTTCTGCTATACGCTCCTTTAATTCTTTTAGTTCTTCGTTGAGTTTTAACGTTTCAAGCTTATTTAATCTTGCAAGTCTTAAATCAAGAATTGCCGTTGCTTGAACGTCTGTAAGAGAAAATCTTTGACAAAGTTTTACCCTTGCATCATTTGTGTTATCTGCATTTTTAATTATTTTAATAACTTCGTCTATATTCTTTACAGCAATAATTAAGCCTTCAATGATATGAGCTCTCTCTTTTGCTCTTTCCAAATCAAACTTACTTCTTCTTAAAACGACTTCTTTTTGATACTTAACGTAATAATCTAATATCTCTAAAAGACCTAATTGACAAGGTTTTCCACCGGCAATAGCAACCATATTTATACCAAAATACGTTTCTAACGCCGTGTTTTTGTAAAGATATTTAAGTATTTTATTAGCGTCGGCACCCTTTTTGAGTTTTACAACGGCTCTCATACCGTTTCTATCGGATTCATCTACTACTTCTCCGATATCGCCTAATATATCTTTTTTATCTTCTTTAAGCTCGGAAATCTTCTTTAACAACTCCGCTTTATTTACTTGATACGGAATCTCTGAAATAATTAAGCTTTGTTTATCTCCGTCTTTTTCAATATTAACTCTTGCTCTTAACTTAATTCTTCCCTTACCAGTTCTATATGCCGTTTCAAGTTCGTCATCGGCAATTATATGTGCACCCGTTGGAAAATCAGGTGCGGGAATATATTTCATCATTTCCTTTAATGAAATCTTTGGATTATCTAAATATGCTACCGTTCCGTTAATAACTTCACCAAGATTGTGAGTAGGAATATTTGTCGCAAGACCTACCGCAATACCCATTGCACCGTTTACCAAAAGATTAGGAAATCTTCCGGGTAACGTATCAGGCTCTTTTAAAGAATCGTCAAAGTTTAAGCTGAAATTAACAGTTTCTTTATCTATATCTCTTAAAAGTTCAAGCGAAATATCTGATAATCTCGCTTCTGTATATCTGTACGCTGCCGCACTATCGCCATCTACCGTACCAAAGTTTCCGTGTCCGTCAATAAGCGGATTTCTCATATTGAAATCTTGCGCCATATGTACTAATGCACCGTAAACCGAACTGTCGCCGTGTGGGTGATATTTTCCCAAACAATCTCCGACAATCTTTGCACACTTTTTATGTGGCTTATCGCTCGTTAAGCCCATTTCGTACATATCAAATAATATTCTTCTTTGAACAGGTTTTAACCCGTCTTCTACTCTTGGAAGCGCTCTGTCTAATATTACGTCTTCGGCATAAGATATCATAGAAGTCTTAAAAACTTCGTCTAATGAACTAAAAATCAATCCTTTCTCTTTATCCATTTTACCTACCGCCTACTTTTTATACTTTACAAAAGAATCTTCTTTGTTAAAGTTTGCATTTTCAAAAATGTACTTCTTTCTTTCGCCGACTTCGTCGCCCATTAAAACAGTTATTAATCTATCTGCTTCGGCAGCGTCGTCTATAGTAACTCTCATAAGGTTTCTTCTTTCAGGGTCCATCGTAGTTTCCCAAAGTTGACCGGGATCCATTTCACCTAAACCTTTATATCTTTGAATATCGTAAGACCTTCCTATTTTATCTTT
>JAKSOS010000005.1 GCA_024405475.1 Clostridia bacterium | reverse complement strand
GAAAAGGTAATAATCGCGAAGCTACGGAAACGAGAGAAGTTGCTAATACTAAATTAGTACACAATTTTGGGGAATATAAATATAATTACGATGCGACTTGTACTCAAAACGGTACGGAAACAAGGAAATGTAAAGTTTGTCAAGAGACGGAAACGAGAGAAGTTGCTAATACCAAATTAGAACACAATTTTGGAGCCTACGTATTTAATAACGATGCAACTTGTAGTCAAAACGGTACGGAAACAAGGACGTGTATAAATTGTAAAACTACGGAGACAAGAGAAAAATTCGCCAGCAAAAAGGCGCATAGTTATACAGGGTACGTGTACAATAACGACGCAACTTGTACTAAAAACGGCACGGAAACGAGAAAGTGCAAAGTTTGTGAATATGCCCAAACCAGGGAAAAATCCGGAACTAAATTAGAGCACGAATTCGGAGAATACGTATCTAATAACGACGCAACGTGTACTCAAAACGGAACTGCAACGAGGACGTGTAAAAATTGTCAAAAAAAAGAAACAAAAATTGTTCTCAATTCTATGATAGCGCATACTTATCAAAACGGTAAGTGTATATATTGCGATAAAAAGCAAATAGACGTAAGTTTAGTAAGTAATAACAAGAGCGATTACAAGATCGTTTTATGTTCAAATGCAACGGAGTATGAAAAAGCTTCTGCAGATATTATAAAGAAGTTTTTCTCTGATGCATATAAAATAACGTTACAAACGATAAATGAAACCTCAAATTTATATAAAATTGATTCAAAGTATATTTTTATAGGTAACGGCGGATTCTTAAATGATGCAGAAATAAGCGTTCCGGGTGATCTTGGAGATAGCGGATACATTTTAAAAACAAAAGGTTCTAACGTTTTCATAGCTAATCCTACGGGATTTGGCGCAGGGTTAAAATCAGGTGCTTACAGACTTTTAGAAGAAGTATTTAATTACAAGGCTTATGCGGTTGATGAAATAAGTTATAATAATCCGGAGAACGTTGAACTCACAGAACTTGATATAGAAGTAAAACCCGATATTTCGGCGTTAAACTTAACGGGAAACAACGACAAGGCAGACGGAGCAACGCAAAGAGCTTTGGCAGGAATAACTAATTACAGCGATATTTTCTCTTATCGTTCAACTCCATATCATAATAGTTTTTCTTTCGTAGATCCGGGTAAGTATAGTGAAAGTCATCCGTTGTGGTATTCAAGCGACAAAACGCAATTATGCTATACTGCACACGGTAATACGGATGAATACAATGCACTTGTTAATATAGTTTATACTCAATTAAAAGATATTTATTTAAGTGCAAAAGATAGTGGCAAACAAACCGTTATTATTCCTTTTACACAACAAGATAACGGAACGTTCTGCAACTGTAGTACGTGTCAAACGTATAATAATTTAAATAACTACGTTGTTTATCACAATGCAAGCAGATGTACAAATTCAATTCCTATCGTAAGGTTTATGAATTCTATTTCGGACAAGTTTAAATCAGACGGCATTAAAGACGATTTATACTTAGTGTTCTTTGCGTATTTACAAACGGAAGCGTCGCCTAAAAAATCTTATATAACTATGAGAGAAAACGTCGTACCTATGGTTGCACCTATTTATTCACAGTATAGTAGGGAAGACGATTTCGGTAAGAGCGGAGTTAAAGATTTAATAGATAGATGGCTTGATATTTCGGAAGCAAAAACACCGAAGTTTATGTTGTGGACGTATTCTGCTAATTATCAAAATTATTTATCTTTAATGGATAATTTCAGTTGTTTAAGTAAAAACGGCGAGATAATGGCAGATTATACGAAAAATGGCAATCTTCTTTACTGGTACGATGAAGGCAGTGGGTTCGGTGAAGTGGCAGGCGTTGATTTTACCTATTTCAAGTACTGGTTGCGTGGTAAACAAGCGATAGATTCTACCGTTATAGACTCTGATACAAAGTTTAACGCATTAGTTGATGAATTTTTTGATGCATATTATAAGCAGGGTGCTGACGCAATGAAAGAATACTTCTATTCTTATTTAGACGTATTACGTGATTTGCACGGTAAAAGCAATAACGGAAGTGCTTTTTACGGTTATACTATGGATGATTATCCTAATCTTTACGATAACTATACCGTTTCGGTTGCCAACGGCACTAAGAATAATTCTCCGTGGTTTACTAAAACTCAACTTGAAAGTTGGAGAAGTCTTTTGCAAAAAGCAAAAGATGCTACTGTAGATAACGAAAAAGTTTACAAGAGAGTTTTATTAGAAAGCGTAGTCGTAGATTTTATTTACTTAAAATTATATGGAATTGATTTAGTTTCCGGTACTGATTTAACCGTCTTAAACGATGCAAAAGACCAACTTAAAAACGACGCAAACTTAGCGGGATTAGGTTTAATCAGTGAAAGCGATGGAATTGAAAACGCATTTAAGCCGGAGTTGGCGTCAGGTAGAATGTACGCTACTATTTCAGATATAGAAGTTTTGGTAGTTGAAGCTCAAAACTTTGATGATTCAACTCCTTTACTCGTTATTGATAAACTGTGTGAAGACTTTGATAGAATGTTCTATAATGCGATAGGTTATACAGGTACAAACAACTATAACAGATTGTCGCAAACGGACAAAAATAGAATGATTAACGCCAAAGCAAAATACGAAACGAGTATTTCCAACGTAATGTATGCTAAAACGAATAATTTAATTGATTCGCTACCAAGTAGCACAAGTTCGTTAAAAGTTACTCACGGGTCGTCGCTTAAACTTATTGACTCGTTTATAAACCGCATGAACGAATCAACGCAAAATAAGTTAAAAGACGATACGGTGCGTTATAACAAATATACTACCTTAAAAGCTGAATACGACAAAAAATGGGGAGTTGCTTATAACGAGTTAGAACCGTGGCTTAACGATTCTACTTTGGGTGCTAAAGCAAACGTAGGTTGTGATTCATATAGAATTGAATCTTCATCGGAATTAGTAAACGATAGCACTTACGGAACGGTAACTAAAGTAAATATCATAAGTAGTAGTGATAGCATATATAAAGATAATCCAGCATCATATAACTTTGCGGCATTGTTTTTAGATTATAATGCAGTAAAATCAGTTGTTAAAAATGATCCGTCTATTCAATCTGTTGAGTTCTATATTAAAGTAAATGCTTCAAATGTTCAAATAAGTACAGGAGCAAGAAGTTTTACGGAATTTAACACAACAAGTGGTTCGTGGTCAAAAATTACTCTGTCAAGAGAGCAATTTATTAACGGAGAAGGTGCTGTAAGAAAGGCAGGCTTAACAAACACTGCGCTTTACATAACGAACTTCTATTTTATAAAATCTAAATAAAATAAAAAACGGCGATAAGCCGTTTTTTCATTTTAAAAAATATTTCGCACCGCTAAAACTTCACCACTTAACGAATAAAGTAAAAATGCTTTTATATTGTTTTCGCTATCTATAATGCCGATATAGTAGTAATTTTTCCCGTTTTTTTCAATAATACGCATAATTATTTTTGCCGTAAACTTTCCGTTTTCATCAATATAAGATTGCGTTAAAGTAGGCTGATTATTATACAGGGCGTTTAGCGTTTCTTTTACGCTTAAAACATTTTCATTTATTATTGACTTAAAAATTATTTCCTTAAATTCCGAGCCAACACAAAGTGTGGTCTTAAACTCTTTTAAATTAAAGTCGTCTATTTCAAAAGTCGCAGTTAAACAGTTGGTTTTTTGGTCAAAAACAAACCGTTCCTTATAAGTTTTTTCATTGAAAATGAAACTTATGTTTTTTGTGGATTGCTCTGTTTGATTGCCTTTCATTATGAATAAAAGAGTGTATATTCTTTCATTTTTATCATTACTTTTAAAACCGTAATGTGCTTTTATATTGTATTCTTCGCTGTCGGCTTTATATATATCTTGTCTTAATTCGCTTACGTAAGGGAATAAAAAGCAATCGTCTTTTTTACAACTCGTAAATAGAAAACAAATGGTAAAAGTAAATAAACTTAAAAATAAAACAATAATTTTTTTCATATTTAATATCTATGCGAAAAAAATGTTAAAAATAACTGTAAGCTGTTTTAATATAAAGGGTTGATTTTTTTATTATACTTTGTTAAAATATATGTGTTTAGGTGAGTCAATGAGTAAAATTATTATCAAATCAGCATTAATAACGTTTGTTTCGGTAATTGCATTGTTTTTGGCAGTGTATTTTTGCGTTGGCATTTTTTCGCCGTTATCTATAGCTAAATCTTACGATAAATTAGGAAATTACGATATTAGCGTAAAATATTACGAAAAGCAATATAAAAAGACGCAAAAAATTGAAGACTTAGCATTTCTTTGCGAAAAGTTAGACGAGAAAAACGTGAATAAAAAGGGAGAAAGCAAGGCGGTATATTACTTAGATAAACTTTTGTCTTGTGAAAATTATGTTTCCTTTTGCCAAGAAAAAGATAAAAACAGTAGAGGCATAACCGCAAAAGAATTTTTTGACGGTAAGTATGTCGTTTCCATTTATTATGAAAGCGGAATTGAAAATGCGCTTGAAAAAGCTACACTCATTATAGGTGAAGACTATACGGAATATAATCCTTTTTATATTTTAATCTCCGAAATAGGCGATAATATCAGTAAAGAAGAAAGTGAAAAGATAAGAAATTCAATAAATAGCAATAACGAGTTCGCAAAAAGAGATTTGCAATTATTAAAATAGTATTAGGTGGAATATGGATAAAACGATAAACAAAAACGTAGAGGCAAAAGACTTGGGCTTTGCCTTCTTTTTTGTTATTTTTTTAATGATCGTTATAAGTTTTTTGGGCGAATTATTATTCAGATTATTCAAGTTGAATGAAATTGCAAGCCAAATTATATCGTGCACTTTTTCTTTTTTTGCGATAACCATTTCGTCGTTATATTTTAAGAAAAAGAAACAATCAAATTTGCTTTTTGTTGAATATGTAAAAAAATTTGATTTTATATATATAATCCCTGCACTTTTGCTATGTTTTGGCATGTTGTTCGGATTAGGCTTTATAAACGTTTTATTCAGTGAATTCTTGCAAAAAAACGGAGTAAACGTAACTCCTATTTCAGTAAATGCGAATAACGGATTATTATTTTTCGTTTACCTGTTTGTTTTGGGCGTTTTTCCTGCTTTTTCCGAGGAATTGTTTTTCAGGGGCTTTATCACGAATAATTTAAGAAAGAAGGACGACGTATTTGCTATTTTGATTTCCGGATTGTTGTTTTCTTTATATCATTGTTCTTTAGCTCAGCTTATTTATCAATTTATCTACGGAGTATTTTTAGCAATTTTATTTATTAAATCTAAAAGTGTAATTCCGGGAATAATTGCTCATTTTTTAAATAATTTTATTATTCTATTAAGTGATTTTTTGGTTTTTAATATTGACTTAAATAACGTTATTTTGATTATTTTGGGCATTTTATCGCTTATGGGTTTTGTTTTGTTTATTTGCCTATATAATCGCAAAGAAAAGACACGTGAAAACTCGTCTTTTAATGCAAAAGAGTTTTTTGTCCCTTATGGAATGTTTGGGATAATCGTTTGTTTTTTACTAATAATCTCTGAAATATTTGTGGTGTAAAATGATAAAGATAAATATTGTCGCCGTAGGAAAAGTAAAGGAAAGTTATTTTCTTGAAGGAATAAATGAATATTCAAAAAGGCTTTCAAGATTTTGTAAGTTTAATATAATAGAATTGCAAGAAGAAAATTATCAAAAAGTTGACGATAAGCTTATTGAAATTATAAAAAACAAAGAAGGGGAAAGAATAATTCCTAATTTGCAAGGCAAAGTTTTTGCGATGGCGATAGAAGGGAAAAAACTTTCAAGCGAAAAACTTGCTGAAAAAATTAAAAGCAACGTGGATTCAGGCGAAGGCGTTATAACTTTTGTTATAGGCGGTTCTTATGGGCTTTCTGAAATGGTAAAAGAAAAGGCAGATGAATTAATTTCCTTTTCGGAGATGACTTTTCCACACACCTTATTTCGCCTAATGCTCACGGAACAAATATATAGGGCATTTTCTATAATAAACGGTAGCGCATATCACAAATAATTCATACAATAAAGTATGAATGTTATTGATTATTTACATAAATTTTATAATAATTACGAAGGCGAGAAAGGTTATATAGGTTTTACCGAGAATAATCAACCTATTCCGTATTTTGCAGAGAATAAGTCAGATTATCCTGTTATAATCGTTCAGTATGCTATTCATGCAAGGGAATATATCACGACCTATCTTGCATTAAAGCAAATAAAAGATTATATAAAAAACGGCAAGTTCGGAAGGATTTATTTTATCCCTATGGTAAATATTGATGGGGTAAAAATATGTCTAAACGGAAAGCATTTTTATAAAGCAAATGCAAAAAAAGTTGATTTAAATGTCAATTTTGATGCGAGGTGGGGTAAGGGCGAGTTTAACTTGAAAAAACCTGCCGACGAAAATTATATAGGTGAATTCCCTTTTTCCGAAAGTGAAAGCAGGGCGTTAAGAGATTTTACGCTTCTTGTCAGACCGGATTTAACGATTAGTTATCACAGCAAGGGAGAAGAAATATACTGGAAATTTTTTCAAGACGAGTGTAGGCTTTTAAGAGATTTTGCTATTGCAAAAGTCGTTTCAAACAGTACGGGGTATAAATTGAAAGATACTTATAATTCCGTAGGCGGATATAAAGACTGGTGTATTGAAAAATTAAGGATACCTTCTTTTACTATTGAAGTGGGTGATGACAATTTAACTCATCCTATAGAAAAAGAAAACCTAAAACAAATATATGAAAAAAATAAAAACGTATTAACCGATATTACGGAGTATTTTAATAATGACTGATGAAGATTATATGAATATTGCCTTAAACGAGGCAAAAAAAGCTAAAAAACATGATGAAGTTCCGATAGGTGCAATAATAGTAAAAAACGGAAAAATTATAGCAAAAGCGCACAATAAAACCGAAAAAATGCAAGACGGAACGGCTCATGCGGAAATGCTGGCAATAAAAAAAGCGTGCAAAAAGATTAAAAGTTGGAGACTTGAAGATTGCACGATTTATATAACCGTTGAACCGTGTCCCATGTGCGCCGGTGCAATAGTTAATTCACGGATTAAAAAAGTGATTTTCGGAGCATACGAAAAAAAGAGTGGTTGTGCGGTGAGTAAGTATCCGATTTTAGAAAATAACGGGCTTAATCATAAGACTTCGTTTGTGGGTGGAATCAGGGAAAAAGAATGTTCTGAAATCATTAAAAATTATTTCAAATTAAAACGCTCAAAATAGAGCGTTTTTTTATTGCACGTTTTAGGTGATTTTTCCAAAATTTTATTGTTTATTTGTTATATATTTTTAAATTAATACTTGCAAAATAAATGCGAAATATGTTATACTTAATAATAAAAACTGAAATATTGTACTTTGGAGAAAAATAATGGAAGAAAAAACACTTGATAAAGAGAATTTAGTAGATACAAAGATTGATTCCAAAGATGAAAAAAGTGTCGTATCTAACGTAAATTTAGAAGAAAATCAAGAGCAAACTGCAAAAAAGAACATTTCCGAAGAAAACGAATATAATTTTGTGCCAAGAAAAAGGGGATTTAAGTATGCAAGCTACGTTGTGATAAAGCGTCTATTTGACATTGTTGCATCAGGTTTGTTTATTATAATTTTTTCTTGGCTATATTTAATATTAGCCCTTTGCGTCAAAGTAAGTGACGGTGGTACTATTTTTTATTTTCATAAAAGAGTAGGCAAAAACGGAAAAGAAATTAAAATTCCGAAGTTTAGGAGCATGAAAAAAAATGCTGACAAGCTAGAGCTAAATCTTACTCCGGAGCAACTTGAACAATATAAAAGAGAATATAAGATAGACAATGACCCGAGAATTACAAAACTCGGAAAATTTTTAAGAAGAACTTCTCTTGATGAATTGCCAAACGTATTCAGTATATTTAAGGGTGATATTTCGGTCATAGGGCCAAGACCTTTAATGAGAGAAGAGGTTGATGAAAAGTATGGTGAAAAAGCAAACAAGTTAGTTTCTGTGAAACCTGGTAGGATAGGTTGGTGGGCAGCTAACGGAAGAAGTAATTGTACTTATGAAAGCGGAAAGAGACAAGAGCTGGAATTGTTTTATGTTGACCATTGTTCTGTTTGGTTAGATATAAAAATTATTTTTAAGACGATAATTAGTGTATTTAAGAGAACGGGGGCAAAATAATGAGGGTTTTACAAATATCAAATTATTTTTATCCACATATCGGCGGAATAGAACAAGTTGCGAGAGATATATGCAATTCATTAGAATGTGAACAAAAGGTAATTTGTTTTAATAGTGAGAAAAATGACGTAGTAGAAACTATTGATGGAGTTGAAATTACTTATGTTGGAACTTTTGCTAAAGTTGCTTCACAGTCGTTATCAAATCATTACGGAAAAAGTTTGAAAAAGATGTTTTCTTCTTTTGAGCCTGATATAGTTATTTTTCATTATCCAAATCCGTTTGTAGCATTATATCTTTTAAAAATACTTAAAAAGTATCCAAATACTAAATTAATTTTGTACTGGCATTTAGATATTGTAAAGCAAAAAATATTGAAAATCTTTTTTAAGGGTCAAAATAGAAAGTTGCTTGAAAGAGCTTATAAAATTGTTGCTACAAGTCCTAATTATGTTGAAGGTAGTGAATGGCTTTCTAAATACAAGAATAAATGCGTTGTTATACCAAACTGTGTAAGCGATAGTAAGTTAGAACTTAACACCGAAATTGATGAAAAAGCAAAAGAAATTAAAGATATGTCAAAAGATAAAATAATTTGTTTTGCTGCTGGAAGGCATGTTCCTTATAAAGGCATTGAATATTTGGTAAAAGCAAGTAAGTATTTAGATGATAGTTATGAAATAAGAATAGCTGGTCAAGGGCCATTAACTGAAGAGTTAAAAGAAATGGCAAAAGACGATAAAAAAATAAAATTTTTAGGAAAGATTTCCGATTCGGATTTAAAAAGCAATTTGTTAGCATGCGATATTTTTTGTTTTCCGTCTATTACCAAGAACGAAGCATTTGGTATTGCACTAGCGGAGGCAATGTTTTACTCTAAACCATCAGTTACGTTTACTATTGACGGTTCGGGTGTAAACTACGTTTCAATAAATAAAGAAACTTGTATTGAAGTTGAAAATTCTAATTCAGAAGAGTTTGCTAATGCTATTAAACAACTGTCATTTGATAAAGAATTAAGAGAACAATATGGTAAAAATGCAAAAAAACGTGCCGAAGATAATTTTACATTTAGTGCGTTTAAGAGAAATATACAAAATCTTGTGAGTGATATTTAATGAAAATAGCAATTGATTGTAGATATATCGGTAAATCAGGTATCGGAAGAGTATGTAAGGGCATCTTAGATAATTTAGATTATTCCCAAAACGAGTATTTTCTTGTCGGAGAAAAAAGTAAATTATCATCATATAAGTTTGCACAAATAATTGAGAATAATTCTAATCCATTTTCGGTTAAAGGGCTTTTTAGGTTTGGAAAAGAAATAAATAAAAAATGCGATTGTTTAATTATTCCTAATTTTATCGTTCCTCTTGGCGTCAAAATCCCTGTGTATTCAATAATACACGATTTAATTTTTCTTGATTTAAAGAAAATGACAAAAAACTTTGTTGATAAACTAATTAAAAAGTTTTTGTTAGTTAGATGTGTAAAAAAATCAAAAAAAATATCTTGTGTTTCTAAGTTTACTTATGATAGATGCATTAAATATTATGGTAAATATAAAGATAAGTTTTTTGTAAATTATAATGGTTTGTCGCCGGAGATTTTAGATTATTCTTATAATCATAAGACGGTAGAACAAAAAAATAATGATTTAATTTACGTGGGTAATGTTAAACCGCATAAGGGATTAAAAACTTTAATAGAAGCATTTAAGTTGTTGCCAAGTGATTATTCATTAAAGATTATCGGGGAGAAAGATAATTTTATAACCGGTTTAGACGTAAGTGATATTGAATTAAACAACTTAGAGTTTACAGGTAAAATGTCAGACGGCGAATTGTTTGAAAAAATAGCAAATGCTAAGTTTTTAATTCAACCTTCTGAATATGAAGGGTTTGGTTTGCCACCTTTAGAGGCTTTATGTTTAGGTACAAAACCTATTGTTAGTGATATTGAAGTGTTTAAGGAAGTATATGAAGGTTTTGATGTAACTTATTTTAAATGTGGCGATGTAAAAAGTTTAGAAGATGCAATTTTATCGTCAAAGAGTAGTGTAGAAGATTGTAGAGATAAAATTGTTGAAAAATATAACTACAGAAACTGCGTAAATAATTTGTTAGATAAAATAAAAGGAGAAAGTTTGTGAAAAAAACATATCTAATGATTTTAATTGAATTGTTTTTGTATATTGTTGGAGGCAATGTGCTTTCTGTAACAATTCAAGATATAACTTTAAGATTAAGTGAAATCTTTTCATTTGTTTTAGGGTTGGCTTTAATTGGAGATATGTTTAGTGCTAAATTAGATAAATCAATTTTATATATCTTACTATGGTCAATTTTATCTTTTGTTCTATTGATGTTAAATAAATTTATTTATTCTTTTACGTTTAGTGAACTCGTAGTTGCGTTGTTGTATTTATTTAGATTTTTTTATTCTATATTTTTAACATATTTGGTTAGTAGATACATTTGTAAAAATAGAAGACAAATTGACGTATTGAAATATATAAATAAGTTATATATTATTGTATGTTTCATTGGTTTTTTCCAATTGGTATTTTTCCCAGTTGCCTTTGACTGGTATGGGATTTTTGAAAAAATTGGTGTTGATTGGCAAGGTGATCCACATATAAATAGGTTAGTATCAACTGATTTTGATCCAAATTATTTATCATCATGTTTACTACTTGGAGTGGTAGTAAATTTTTATTTGCTCAAAAACTTTGATTTGATAGATAATAAACCTTTCTCGTCAAAATGTATTAAGAGATATTTCATATTTGCAATTTATATAGTTACCATATTGTTAACAAAATCAAGATCAGGTTTAGTTGGTTTGATAATATCAATTTCCATTTTCTTGTTATTATCAGTTAATTACAACAAAATAAAAGTTAAATACCTATTGCTAGCGTTTATTTTGCTGTTTGCGGTAATATGCTTGTTCTTATTTTCTAACATATCAGTTTTCGTTAGAATACGAAATTTTGCATCTGATCCATCAGCTAAAGCAAGATTCAATTCTTGGGCAAAGGGTTATGAAATTATGGTAAAAACGTACTTTATGGGAATCGGCTATAATTTTTACCCCGCATATAATTCACTTGTATATGATGTTGTAAATACGCAATCCGGTATGGGGACAGATTCTTCTTTAGAATTAATTATCATTACTACAGGAATCATAGGATTGATTTTATTCAGTACACATTTAATTAAATTGTGGAAAAAAATTCCAAATGAAATCAAATCGGTTTTAGTGGCTTCTCTTGTAATAAGTAATTTTAACAATCTATTGTTCTATAGCCTATGGGTTTTTCCGTTTTATTTAATTGTATATATATTTGTGTTAAGTAAAAGAGAAGGAAAAAATGAGTGGAGTTTATAAGACAGGAAAAATTTTATTCATTTTTTAAAAAACATATTGAGTGCTTATGTCGGGTGTAGTGGTAGTGAAGAGTTTATTTTGGAGACAAACGCTTTCTGTAGCTAGAGTAGAATCAATTTACTGTAAGTAAGTGAGAAAACTGTTTGAATAATACCGTTCTAAATATTCATTTAAAAATAACTTAGTAAAGATATGAAAGGAGTATTGAGTAAGTAAACTATGGATGTTTCAATAATAATGATAAACTACAATACTTTTGACTTAACTTCTCAAACAATAGAAGGGTTAAAAAAATTCACAAAAGATATTGATTATGAAATAATTTTAATAGATAACGACAGTCCTGATAAATCGGGTGAAAAATTAAAAGATAAATATAAAAACGATATTATTTTTATTCAAGCAGAAGAAAACCTTGGTACTTCAAAGGCTGTAAATAGGGGTGTTAGCGTAGCGAAAGGAAAATATATTTTATGGCTCAACACCGACGTAATTTTCTTTGATAATTTTATTAAGAAATTATTTGACTATATGGAAAGTAATTCAAACTGTGGAGTGTGTGGTGGAAATCTTTTAGATAGTGATAAAAATCCGATGCACTCATTCAGGGATAGAATGCTTGACTATAAGATGCTTAAAAGAGATAAGAGCATTTTAGATAGGGCAGTCAGAAAAATATTTAAAAAGCCTTTTTATGATCAATATAATTATAGCAATGAGCCTATAGAAGTTGGATATGTTACGGGTGCAGATATGATGGTTCGCCGTGAAATATTTGATAAAATAGGCGGTTTTGACGAAGATATTTTTATGTACGCTGAAGAAACGGAGTTTCAGTATAGAGTAAAAAAACTAACAAAATATAAAATCTTTTGCGTGCCTGATGCAAAGCTAATTCACTTAGAAGGTGGTAGCTTTAATAGAAAGGCTTTTAACGAAAGAAGACAAAGAGTTTCAACAGTGGGAATAGCGATATTTTTATCAAAATGCTATGGACAAAAAACAGCAAGAAAGTTTTTGGAAATGATTAAAAAATCTTATAAACGTTTTGCTTTTTATTGTGCTGTTTGCTTTAAAAAGAATAAAAAACAAGAATTTGATAAAAAAAGAGAAATTACACAAGAATTATTAAACAACTTTGATAAAATGTTTGTTTTTAATAATTAGGGAGAATTATGAAAGGAATTATTTTAGCAGGTGGTAGTGGAACAAGACTTTATCCACTCACAAGGGTTACAAGTAAACAGTTATTACCGATATACGATAAACCTATGATTTATTATCCGTTGTCGGTTTTAATGAACGCAGGAATTAGAGATATTTTAATAATTTCAACTCCTGACGATTTGCCGAGGTTTGAAAAATTATTAAGAGACGGTTCTGATTTCGGTATAAACCTTCAATATGCCGAACAGAAAGTTCCTAACGGTCTTGCTCAAGCATTTGTTATCGGAGAAAAGTTTATAGGAAATGACAACGTCGCAATGGTTCTCGGAGATAACATTTTTGCAGGACACGGTTTAAAGAAACGCTTAAAGGCTGCCGTTGATAACGCCGAAAATAAAAAAGGTGCAACGATTTTTGGTTATTACGTTGATGACCCTGAAAGATTCGGTATCGTTGAATTTGACAAAACGGGTAAAGTTTTATCGTTAGAAGAAAAACCACAAAAACCAAAAAGCAATTATTGTATAACTGGTTTGTATTTTTATGATAACAGAGTTGTGGAGTTTGCTAAGGGATTGAAACCTTCCGCTCGTGGAGAGTATGAAATTACCGATGTAAACAAGTTGTTTTTGGACAATAATTCACTAAATGTTGAAATTTTAGGTCAAGGCTTTACTTGGCTTGATACAGGCACACACGAAAGTTTGATAGATGCTTCTAATTTTGTTAAGACTGTAGAAACTCACCAACATAGAAAGATTGCTTGTTTAGAAGAAATTGCATATCTTAACGGTTGGATAACAAAAGAACAAGTATTAAAACTTTGCGAACCGATGTCAAAAAATCAATATGGTCAATACTTAAAAGACGTAGTTGACGGAAAATACGTAGACGGTTTATATTAAGGAGAAAAATTATGACGATTATAGTTACAGGTGGTGCAGGATTTATCGGTAGTAATTTTATATTCTACCAAATGAAAAAGCATCCGGAAGACAGAATAGTGTGTTTAGATAAATTGACTTATGCAGGCAATTTGTCAACGTTAAAAGATGTAATGGACAAGCCGAATTTTAGGTTTGTTAAGGCAGATATTTGCGATAGAGATGCTGTATACAAACTTTTTGAAGAAGAAAAGCCGGATATTATTGTAAACTTTGCTGCGGAAAGTCACGTTGACAGAAGTATAGAAAATCCGGGAGTATTCCTTAACACAAATATTATGGGTACTGCAACGCTTATGGATGCTTGTAGAAAATACGGTATAAAAAGATACCATCAAGTTTCTACTGACGAAGTATATGGAGATTTGCCTTTAGATAGACCAGACCTTTTCTTTACCGAAGAAACCCCTATACATACGAGTAGTCCATACAGCAGTTCAAAGGCAGCAGCCGATTTGTTGGTTTTAGCATATCATAGAACATACGGTTTGCCTGTTTCAATTTCAAGATGCTCTAATAACTACGGACCGTATCATTTTCCTGAAAAGTTAATTCCTTTAATGATTGCTAACGCATTAAACGATAAACCGCTTCCTGTGTATGGCGAAGGATTAAACGTAAGAGACTGGTTGTACGTAGAAGACCATTGTAAGGCTATTGATTTAATTATTAGAAACGGAAAGGTTGGCGAAGTTTATAACGTCGGTGGTCATAACGAAAAGAGAAATATTGATATAGTAAAAATCATTTGTAAAGAACTTAATAAACCGGAGAGCTTAATTACTCACGTCGGCGATAGAAAAGGACACGATATGAGATATGCAATAGACCCAACAAAGATTAAAAACGATTTAGGTTGGTATCCGGAAACAAAGTTTGACGACGGAATAAAGAAGACAATTCAATGGTATTTAGACAATAAGGAATGGTGGGAAACAATCATTTCGGGCGAATATCAAAACTATTATGAAAAGATGTATGGTAATAGATAATGAAAGTTTTAGTTACAGGCGTTAAAGGTCAATTAGGACACGACGTTGTTAATGAATTAAATAAGCGTGGAATAGAGTCGGTAGGCGTAGATATTGCCGAAATGGATATAATGGACGAAGTAAGTGTAAACAAGGTTATAACAGAAGTTAATCCTGACGCAGTTATTCACTGTGCAGCATGGACGGCGGTTGATTTAGCCGAAGAAGAAGAAAATAAGGAAAAAGTTTTTTCAATTAACGGAAAAGGTACTGAATATATCGCAAAAGTTTGTAAAAAAATAGGTGCGAAAATGATGTATATTTCCACCGATTACGTCTTTGACGGACAAGGCGAAACCCCATGGCAACCTGATCAAAAAAATTATAAGCCGTTAAATGTTTACGGAGAAAGTAAATTGCAAGGCGAACTTGCAGTAAGTAAAATTTTAGAAAAATACTTTATTGTAAGAATTGCTTGGGTTTTTGGATTAAACGGCAAAAACTTTATTAAAACAATGCTTAACGTTGGCAAGACTCACGACGAGGTAAGAGTTGTTAACGATCAAATAGGTACTCCAACCTATACTTACGACTTGGCAAGATTACTAGTTGATATGATAATTACGGAAAAATACGGATATTATCACGCAACTAACGAAGGCGGTTATATCAGTTGGTATGATTTTACAAAAGAAATATATAATCAAGCAGGATTGAAAACGAAGGTCAATGCCGTTTCTACTGCAGAATACGGTTTATCAAAGGCAAAAAGACCTTTTAACAGTAGATTAGATAAAAGCAAACTTGTTAAAAACGGATTTGTTCCGCTTCCAACGTGGCAAGACGCTCTTGCGAGATACTTAAAGGAGTTAGAGGAAAATGGCGCAAATTAAGGTAGAAAAAACGTTTATTGACGGATTGTACGTTATAGAACCTACTGTTCACGGAGATTCTCGTGGTTATTTTATGGAAACGTACAATCTCAATGATTTGAAAGAGTTTGGAATAAATACAACTTTCGTACAAGATAATCAATCAATGAGTACGAAAGGCGTTTTACGTGGATTACATTTTCAAATAAATTATCCACAGGAAAAGTTAGTTAGAGTTATTAAAGGCAGAGTATTTGACGTTGCTGTTGATTTAAGAAAAGATTCTAAAACTTACGGTAAATGGTTTGGCGTAGAGTTAAGTGAAGAAAATAAAAAGCAATTTTTAATTTCAAAAGGTTTTGCACACGGATTTTTAGTTTTGTCAGATACGGCAGAGTTTTGTTATAAAGTGAGTGATTTTTATCACGCTAACGACGAAGGCGGACTTGCATGGAACGATCCTAAAATAGGAATAAAGTGGCCGGAATTAGTTGGCGAATATAAAGGCAGTGCCGACAGTGAAGGATACAGTTTAATTGATGGTACTCCTCTTAATTTAAGTGAAAAAGACAAAAAGTGGAAGGAAATAGATTATGGTAAATAACGTTAAAATTATAGCTTTTTATTTACCTCAATATCATGCCATACCAGAAAATGATGAGTGGTGGGGTAAAGATTTTACTGAATGGACTAACGTAAAAAAAAGCAAGCCAAACTATAAGGGGCACAATCAACCTGAAGTGCCACTTAACCATAACTACTACAATTTGCTTGATAAAGATGCACAACTTTGGCAATCAAATTTAGGACTTAAATATGGTATAGATGGATTTTGTTATTATCATTATTGGTTTAATGGAAAATTATTACTTGAGAAACCAATGGAGAATATGTTGCATAATAAGGATATTAAGATGCCTTATTGTGTTTGTTGGGCTAATGAATCCTGGACAAGAAATTGGGATGGAAATAATAAAAAAGTACTAATTAAACAGGAATATAATGAGAATTATGATCAATTGCTAATGCATTTTAATTATATGCTTCCCTTTTTTAAGGATGAAAGGTATATTAAAGTTGATAATAAACCCATGTTTATTATTTACAAACCGTTTCTCATGACTAAATGTAATTATATGATAGAAGTTTGGAATAAATTAGCAAAAGACAACGGATTTGATGGAATATATTTTGGTTTTCAATATCCAGAGTCATTTAATTATGATGTGAGTGCATTTGACTTCGGTATAGAATTTGAACCATTATATACAAGGTATTTTTTAAATAAAAAAATTGGTAAAGGTTTAAAGAAAATTTTTTACTATGCTACTCATATAGGACATTTTGCAAATAAAGTAATTAATAAAATTTTCCCTAAGGGGAAGGTTGATGACTATGATTTGATAGTAAAAGATGTGTTTGCTAGAGACCGTATGAAAAATGTTTATTGCGGAGCGTTTACATCATGGGATAATACTCCAAGAAGAGGCAAGCTTTCTTATTCAGTATATGGTTCTACACCCGAAAAATTTTTCAATTATATAAATAATATGGTCAATAAAAAAATAAAAAACGATAATGATTTTATTTTTATTAATGCATGGAATGAGTGGGGGGAAGGCGCACATTTAGAACCAGATGAGTTAAATGGTTATGGATATTTAGAGGCTGTAAAAAGGCTTAAGGATCGTTTAACTGAAGCTAAAAATATAGATGGAGAGAGGTTATGAAAAATATCCTTTTTGATTGTGTTCCATTTGAAGATAAAATTATTAATGGTGGCGCAATTTATACGGAAATTGTTTTACGTGAATTAATAAAACAAGATGTTAAAATTTACGGGATTGCATTTAATATTGATAACGTATCTACGACAATAAAAAATTTTTTTAGCGAAAATAATATAGAATTGTTTTCCATTAAATCTGGAATCAATAATATTGTTGAAAAATATAACATTGACACATTTTTTGTTGGCATTTCGCAACGCTATAATTGTGTTGATTTGACTGATATATCATGCAGAATTGTTATTGTTTGTCATGATTTATTTGATTTTTCAATGAGCAATTCTAATATAGACTCTGATTACTTAAAACATTTATTTTTAATTAAGCAACAAAAATTAAAATTCGCAAAATTAAGATGTTATAAAATTTTATTAAAGAAAATAATAAAAGAAAAATCAATATTGGGTAAGGAAATGAATAATCAACAATTGATTCAAAAGTTTGGTTATCAAAATTTTTCCAAGTTGATTAGCAAAGAGAATGTTAATTTAGTAACTGTGTCAGAATATTCTAAAAATGCTATTTTATTTTATTTTCCAAGTGTTAAAAATGAAATTAAGGTTTTATTTCCACCATTGATTCAGAGAGAACATGATGTGTGCAAGGAAATGGAACAGTTTACAACAAAGTCATATTTTTTATTGCTAAGTGCAAATAGATATAATAAAAACATCTATGTCTTTTTACGACAATTTGAAAAATTTAATTCTATGCATGGAAATAAATTTAATGCGATTATTGTTGGGCTTGAAGATGTTAATACAAACAATACTATTTGTTTCAAATCTTTATCCGACAAACAATTAGGATATTTATTATCTAATTGTTATGCATTGATTTATCCTTCTTTAGTTGAGGGTTTTGGTTATCCTCCTATTGAGGCGATGGAAGTGGGTAAACCTGTTATTGCCGCTTATGATACTTCAATACCGGAAGTGTGTGGTGATGGTGCTTTGTATTTTAATCCATTATATAGAGAAGACTTGTTTTTACAAGAGAATAAGTTAATAAATGATTATGAATCATATGTTGAAAAATCAAAAAGGCAATTCATAATTGTATCAAAAAAGCAAAAAGAAGATTTAATAAAATTAATTGATTATATAATGGAAAAGTAAAGTGGGGAGTTATGCAAAATACAGTATCAACAAATAAAAGATCGGCAAATTCCGTAAGGAATATTGTCTCGGGCTTTCTATTTAAGTTTGTCAGTTTAATAATACCATTCATAATAAGAACAATCATGATAAAAAAGCTAGGCATGGATTATTTAGGACTGAATACGTTATTTGTTTCAATACTGCAGGTATTGTCTTTGTCAGAACTTGGATTTAGTACGGCTGTCTCATTTTGCATGTATAAGCCAGTCAGCGAGAATAATCTTGGATTGATTTGTGCTTTATTAAACTATATAAAAAAAATATATCGTATTGTTGGTGTTGTCATTTTATGTGTGGGACTTATATTGATTCCTTTTTTGCCAAAACTGATAAATGGCGGGTATCCAAGTGATATAAACATATATATTCTATATCTTATATACCTTTTTAATACGGTAATTAGTTATTTCTTATTTGCTTATCAAAGTGTATTACTTGTCGCAAATCAAAGAAATGATATTGATAATCAAGTTTCAATAATAGTATCAATTGTTATTTATATATTACAAATAGTAGTATTGCTTGTTTTTTCAAATTATTATATTTATATAATGTTTTTACCTTTGTCAACTATTTGTATTAATTTATTGCGAAATAAAATATGTAAAAGGCAATATCCTAATATTTCATGTTCTGGCATTGTTGACAAAAATACAAAACAAGAACTAATAAATAAAATAAAAGCCCTGTTTGGACATAAATTATGTTCAATAATCGTTTCTTCAACAGATAGTATAATTATTTCAGCATATCTAGGATTGACGGTTCTCGGTACATATAATAATTATTATTATATTATGAATACTCTAATGAGTTTCATAATGATATTTTTTTCTTCTATTACACCAAGTATTGGTAATAGTTTAATAAATGAAAGTGTTGAAAAAAATAATAAGGATTTTAATAGTTTAACATTTGTTAATGTTTGGATTGTTGGTTGGATGTCAATTACACTATTATGTTTATATCAACATTTCATGAGATTGTGGGTTGGAGATGGACTAATGTTGCCTACCAAAACGGCAGTTTTATTTGTTATTTACTTATACTCATGGATGTTTAAAGATATATTAAGCACATATAAAAGTGCTGCGGGATTATGGGAAGCTGATTTTGCTAAACCATACGTGGTTTCTATTGTTAATATAGTTTTAGATTTAGTTCTAATTAAATATATTGGAGTAAATGGTGTTTTGCTTGCAACAATATTAAGTGTCCCACTCATTTCGTTACCTTGGGAAACACATGTGTTTTTTAAGTGTTATTTTAAAAAGGGAGAATTACGTTATTATCTACGTTTACTAATTTATACAGTATGTCTTTTGTTAATATGCTATTTTACGTACTATTGTTGTGAGTTGTTGCCAAATGATGGGTATCTTTGGTTTATCTTAAAATTTGTAATATGCATATTTTTGCCTAATGCGGTTATAATTTTACTATCATTTAAGACTGAACAATTCAAGTGGATAGTATGTAAGCTAAAAATGTTTCTTAAACATAACAAAAAAGTTAAAAACAACGAACAAACATTATCATAAAGGAATAAAAATGAACGTTAATGCAGTAAGTGTTATAGCAATTTTAATAGCATTGTTTTTGGGGCTTGTTTTCGGATTCGGAAGAGGCTTAAAAATATTTAATAACGGAATAGTTGGTAAAATTATTTCTGTAATTATTACTTACTGTTTGTTCGGAATAGTTTTATCGTGGCAATTTGTAGGTGGGTTGTTAGATAAATTCGTTGATTTGCTTGACCCCGCTAAATGGTATTTCAGGGTTTTAAGGTATATAAGAATAGACATAATAGTATTTGCAGTTGTTTTATATCTGGTTGTCAGAATAGTAAATAAATTACTTATCGGGCTTATAAGCGGTGTTTTTGAAGCAAATAACAAAGTAATATTGTCTATAAATAAAATACTAGGTATGATATTGTTCGTGATTATGCTATTTGTTTTTGTGCTTTTTATGTTTCAAATAATAGCGTGGATAGAAGGTGCAACGGTAGAAAGTTCGTTTTATCAAAAGTTGGAAGGTAGTTTTTTAAGGCTTGATAGACTTTATCTAAACAATCCTTTAATGTCTATTGTAGAATCTTTTAAGAACTCAATAAGGGGTGCGAAATAGCATATATTGACTAAAAAACAGAACTAAACAACTATATGTTGTGTAAAAATTTAAAAAATTTTTTAAAAACATTGTAAAAATTGTTGCAAAATGTTTTTAGATATGATAGAATATGCCAAGATGAGTTAGGAAAACAACTTGTCAGTACAAAAGGAGAACACGGCTATGGCGAACTTAAAGCAAGTAGGATATGTATATAAGTCAGTACCCAAAAGCAGTGCCACCTTTTCCGTTTTTCTTTTAAACTCACAAAATCTTTTGAAATTATAGTAGAAGTCCCTAAGGGGCTTCTTTTTTTATAAAAAATTGATAAATAGCGAAATAAAAGCGCATTTATATAAAAAATTATGGAGGGTTCACGTATGAACAAAAATTTAATTTACGATGTAGATTCAAAACTTCCGTTCGGTAAAAACTTGTTGTTTGCATTTCAACAATTTTTAGCAATTATTGCAGCAACGATTCTTGTTCCGATTCTTGCTGATGCAAGTGGATTGTATTTGTCTCAATCAGCAGCACTTATCGGTGCAGGTGTAGGAACGCTTGTATATTTAGCGTTTACGAAGTTTAAGAGTCCTGTATTTTTAGGCTCGTCATTTGCGTTTATCGCACCGCTTGCTTCTGCAGTAGCATTTGGTTATCTCGGAATTATTTTAGGTGCAATCTTTGCTGCATTTGTATATGTAGTAATAGCATTGGTAATCAAATTTGTAGGTAGCGAATGGATAAACAAGCTTATGCCACCTGTAATTATCGGACCAACGGTTGCATTAATCGGTTTATCACTTTCAGGTTCAGCTATGAACAATTTAATGAACGTTGCAGTAAGCGCAGACAATTATAACTTACTTGCAATATTAGTTGGTATCGTAACGTTCCTTATCACGATTGTTGCATCAGTAAAGGGAAATAAACAAATTAAGATGTTCCCATTTGTAATCGGCGTTTTAGGTGGATACATATTAGCAGTAATTATTACTTTAATAGGATATAATGCATGCGGTTCAGCATATTGTAATCTTGTTGATTTCTCTGCATTTAAGACTGTTGGAGAATTTAAGAACTGGCTTCCTAACTTAACGTTTGTTGGTGCTATTACAGGAAAAACTCCAAATGGTGCAGAAGCTTTAACGGTTGGCAGTTTTGCAGACGTAGTTACGATTTTCGTAGCGTTTGCTCCTGTAGCATTAGTAGTATTTGCAGAACACGTTGCAGACCACAAGAATATTTCTTCAATTATCGGTAAAGACTTGCTTAAAGAACCGGGCTTAGACAAAACACTTTTAGGCGACGGTGTTGGTTCATTTGCAGGTGCATTATTCGGTGGTTGTCCAAATACAACGTACGGCGAATCAATCGGCTGTGTTGCTATCACAGGAAACGCTTCAGTATGGACAATCTTTACAACGGCAATTTTAAGTATAATAATTGCTTTCTTCTATCCTGCAGTAGCATTTGTTGAAACAATTCCATCTTGCGTAGTTGGTGGTATTTGTATTGCACTTTACGGTTTCATTGCTGTATCAGGTTTAAGAATGTTCAAGAACGTTGACTTAGATAACAGCAAGAACTTATTTATCGTATCTGCTATATTAGTACCTGGCTTAGGTGGAATGTTCTTACAATTCGGTAAGGTTCAAATCACTTCTATTGCTTGCGCACTTATCCTTGGTATCGTTGTAAACGCAATCTTAAAACCGGGCAAGGCAGAAATTAAGAAAGAAGTTTCTTATGAAAAAGAAACGGAAGAAACAATGTTCGGTACACAAGTAAAGGCTGATAAATAATAATAAAAAAACATAATAAAAACGCTAAATCGCTTTCGTAATTTTTACGAAGGCGAATTGCGTATTTTAGGAGGAAAATATGAAAGACTATAAAAACGTACACATTTTAGACCATCCGCTTATTCGTCATAAAGTAGCAATAATCAGAAACAAAAATACGGATACAAAGAATTTCCGTGAACTTATCGGAGAAATAGCAACTTTAATGGCATACGAAGCATTTAAGGATGTTCCAACTCAAGAAATTACAGTTGAAACACCTTTGGAAACGGTTAAACAAACAGTAGTAAAAGAAAACTCCGTAGCTATTGTTCCTATTCTTCGTGCAGGACTTGGAATGGTTGACGGAATATTGACGTTATTCCCAGCAGCAAAAATCGGTCATATCGGTTTATATCGTGACGAAACGACTCTTGAACCACAAGAATACTATTGCAAACTTCCTGTTGGTATAGACGAAAAAGTAGTTATGGTCGTTGATCCTATGCTTGCAACGGGCGGTTCTTCGGTTGATGCAATCAATATGTTGAAAAAGCGTGGCTGTAAGAGAATTAAACTTTTATCTATTATCGGCGCACCGGAAGGTGTTGAAAAAGTTGCCGAAGCACACCCAGACGTTGAAATTTACGTTTCTACTCTTGACAGATGCTTAAACGAAAACGGCTATATTCTCCCTGGTCTTGGCGATGCAGGTGATAGAATTTTCGGAACGAAGTAATTTTGATAAAAAATAACATTTTCCGACAAAAATAATATTAAAAAAGAACAAAATAAAGAAATTGTGTTAAAAATTAACACAATTTCTTTTTATTTTTGAAAATATTTATCAAAATCGTGCATAAATCGTTGACAATAAGGAAAAAACGAGTACAATTATAATTGTAAATGAAAAAAAATTACAAAATGAAAGGAGGAGTGAAAATGAAAAAGTTTTTAAATGCTTGCAGAAAGGCTTTTGTGGCAGATTATAATTCGTTATTGATTTTAACGGCAAGCGACGTTATGAAGTTCTAATTTATAAAAATAATATGAACGAAAGGCTGGGTTCTCTTAATTGTACAAAGGTACATTTAGGGGGCTTTTTTCTTTTTAAATAAAAAATGGTAAAATATGCATAAAATCGTTTGTAAGCGATTGACGATAGATAAAAATTGTTATATAATAACAATAAAGATAATTTTTGGAGAAAGTTATGAAAGTAAATATAGAAAAACTCAATGCAAAGACGCCGAACAAAAGGCTTAACGCATTAAAGAAAGTTTTAAATGCGGAAGCTGAAAAACCTGTAAGAAGAGATAATGACGCAAACAATCATATACACACGATATATTCATTTTCTCCGTATTCTCCAACGAAGGCAGCATACATGGCGTATAAGGCAGGTTTAACTTCTGCCGGAATTATGGATCACGATTCTTTGTCCGGTGTTGATGAATTTAAGCAAGCAACGAAGATGCTTGGGTTAGGTTCAACTTGCGGTGTTGAAGTAAGGGCAAAGTTTGATAGGGGATTTGGTAAAATCAATCACCCTGACCAAGCAAATTGTATATATATGGCAGCGCACGGAATTCCGCAACAAAACGCTAAAAAGTTTAACGAATATTTGCAACAATTCCGTGATAGAAGATATGAGCGTGATGCTAAAATGTGCGAACTTATCACAGAAAAGTACGGCAAGTTCGGTTTGACGTTAGATTTTAAGAAAGACGTATATCCTATATCGCAAGCGAAAAACGGTGGCAGTATAACGGAACGTCATTTGTTATACGCTTTGGCATTAAAGCTTTCAAAGAGATTCGGAAGAACGAACGAACTCATTGACTTTTTGCAAAACGACCTTAAATTAAAGGTCAGCGATAAAATAAAGGGATACTTATTAGATCAAGAGAATCCGCACTTCTTGTACGATTTACTCGGAGTGTTAAAAGCGGATACAAAGTTCTTCTATATTGACGCTGAAGACGAAATGCCTGATGCAGAAGAATTTATCAAAGTAGCAAAGTCGTTTGGTGCAATTCCTGCATACGCATATTTAGGAGACGTAGGCGAATCGCCGACAGGAGATAAAAAGGCACAAAAGTTTGAAGACGACTTCTTGCCTGAATTACTTGACGAGTTAAAGAAGATAGGTATTTTAGCGATTGCATATATGCCTACGAGAAATACTTTGGAACAATTAAAGAGAGTGCAAAAGCTCTGCCGTGAAAAAGGTTTCTTTGAAATAAGTGGAGAAGACGTTAACTCTCCACGTCAATTATTTGAGTGCAAGGCTTTGGCAAATCCGGAGTTTTCACACTTAATTGAATCAACGTGGGCGTTAATCGGACACGAAGCAATTTCAAAGGAGAAGGGAATTGAATACGGAATGTTCTCTGATAAGACGATAAAGAAGACACCTGATTTACAAGAGAGAATAAAGAAATTTGCAAAAATAGGTAGAGATACCGTAAAATAGAAAAATATAACACATTTAAGGAGATATAAAAATGGGTGAACTTAATTTAAAAGGTAAAGTAGCAGTTGTAACAGGCGCAAGCCAAGGTTTAGGTGAAGCACTTGCAATCCGTCTTGATAAAGAAGGTTGTAAGGTTGCCGTATGCGACTTCAATATTGAAGGGGCAAAGGCAGTTGCGTCAAAATTAAAAGATGCTATCGCAATTCCTGTAGACGTAACGAACTACGAACAATGCGAAGCAATGGCAAAGACTGGTCTTGGTAAATGGGGAAAGGTGGATGTTTTGGTTTCTAACGCGGGTATCGTTAAGAGGGGCGATGTTTTTAATCTTGCTCCTGCAATGTTTGCGCAAGTAACTAACGTGAGCTTAGACGGATATTTCAACGTTGTAAAGGCATTTGCTCCATCAATGCTTGAAAGAAAGGCAGGAAGTATTATTCAAATCAACAGTAAATCAGGCAGAAAGGGAAGCTTTAAGAACGGTGCATACGCAGCAAGTAAGTTTGGTGGCGTAGGTTTAACACAAAGTTTAGCATTAGAATTTGCTGAAAGCGGTGTTAGAGTAAACTGTATTTGCCCGGGCAATATGTTAAATTCACCACTTTGGGTAAACAGTTTGTTTAAGCAATATGCTGCAAACCAAGGTATCACTGAAGAACAAGTAAGAGAAAAATATATCAACCAAGTTCCTATGAAGCGTTCTTGCGAATATGAAGATATTGAAAATGCAATGGTATTTTTAGCTAGCGATTATTCTTCTTATATGACAGGTCAAGCAATCAACGTAACAGGCGGTCAACAAATGTAATTTAGGCCAAAAGGCTTTTATTTAAATTTGGAGTATAAAAAATGAATTTTAATTTAATGCACCCAGCTGAACAAATAGTTTTATTGTTAAACAGGGTTTATCAAAAGGGATTGACAACTACGTCAGGCGGAAACCTTTCAATAAAAGATTCCGAAGGGGTTATATGGATAACGCCATCGGGTATTGATAAGGGTTCTTTAACGCCTGCCGATATTTGTAAAGTTATGCCTGACGGAACAGTAATAGGAAAGTACAAGCCGTCGGTAGAACTTCCTTTCCATAAACTTGTTTATAAAACTCGTCCAGACGTATCGGCAGTATTGCACGCACATCCACCGGCACTTGTAAGTTATAGCTTAATAAGAAAAATACCGGAAGTAGATTGCATACCGACTCCACACCAAGTATGCGGAGCAGTAGGTATTGCCGAATATGAAGTTCCGGGCAGTGATGCTTTGGCAAAGCGTATCGTTGAAAAGATTGAAAAAGGCTTTAACGTTGTCATTATGGAAAACCACGGTGTAATCACCTGTGCAGACAACTTGTTTGAAGCGTTTAAGAGATTTGAAACGCTTAATTTTGCCGCTACGTTAGGAATTACTGCGTCTTATTTAGGCAAGCCCGAAGTTTTAACAAAGGAACAATTAGAAATATACGATAAAAAGGGTGAAAAAGCACTCGGAGAGTTTATTCCTTCAAGTTATTCTTCTGACGAAAGAAGATTGAGAAAGGAAATGTGTGCTTTGATTCATAGATCTTACGACCAAGGTATGTTTACGAGTACGCAAGGTACGTTTAGTGTTAGACTTAATAAGCATTCATTTTTGATAACACCCTACGGCGTTGATAGAAAGTATATTGAACCCGAAGATATCGTAAGAGTAGAACATAACTGGAGAGAAGCAGGCAAAAATCCGAGCCGTTCGGTAAGCCTTCATAAGCTTATTTATGACGAGCATCCCGAAATAAATGCTATCACGGTTGCACAGCCAAGATATATCATGGCATTTGGCGTAACGCATACGCCTATTGATTCAAGGACAATTCCCGAATCTTATATCGCTATGAGAGATATTGTGAGAGTTCCGTTTGGTACTAATATCACAAATCCGGAAGTTATTTCAAAGGCTATTACGAGTCATTCTCCCGTTGTCTTGATTGAAAACGACAGCGTAGTTTCAACAGGCTCAACACTTATAAATGCGTTTGATAGATTAGAAGTTGCAGAAGTCACTGCAAACACTATTATTCACGCAAAAATGATAGGCGATATCGTTATGATTTCAGATAAAGAAGTTGACGATATAAACAAGGCATTTCATTTAGAATAATAAAAAAGGCAAGTTTCCTTGCCTTTTTCTTTAAATTTACGTTTTAAAAGGATAAAATTATGGCAAAATTTATTAACGAACCGGCACATACGTTTAACGAATACTTGCTTATTCCGGGATACTCTTCAAAAGAGTGTATTCCGGAAAATGTAAGCCTAAAAACACCTATTGTAAAGTTTAAGAAAGGTGAAGAACCTAAACTTTCGCTTAATATTCCGTTTGTTTCTGCAATAATGCAGTCAGTATCGGGAAGCAGACTTGCAGTTGCACTCGCAAAAGAAGGCGGTATTTCGTTTATTTACGGTGCACAAAGTATAGAAGACGAAGCGGCAATGGTTGCCAAAGTAAAAAATACAAAAGCAGGATTTGTTGCAAGTGATTCTAATATTTCTCCCGAAAGCACTTTAAAAGATATTTTAGACTTAAAAGAGACAACCGGTCATTCTACCGTTGCCGTAACCGAAGACGGTACTCCTAACGGAAAACTCGTCGGCATTGTAACGGGCAGAGATTATAGAATCAGCCGTATGTCTTTAGACGAAAAAGTTAAAGACTTTATGACTCCGTTTTCTAAACTTATTTATGCAAGAAACGGTATCTCGTTAAAAGAAGCAAACGATATTATTTGGGAGCATAAATTAAATTCGCTTCCTATTATAGACGAAGAAGGAAAATTGTGTAGTTTCGTATTCAGAAAGGACTACGAATCTCACAAGGAAAATCCTAACGAATTGCTTGATGAACACAAGAGATATATAGTAGGTGCAGGTATAAATACGAGAGATTATAAAGAGAGAGTTCCGGCTCTTATAAACGCAGGTGCAGACGTTCTTTGTATAGATTCTTCCGAAGGTTTTTCGGAGTGGCAAAAACAAACTATTGCTTGGATTAGAGAAAATTACGGCGATAGCGTAAAAGTAGGTGCAGGCAACGTCGTAGATGGTGAAGGCTTTAAGTTCCTTGCTGAATGCGGTGCGGACTTTGTTAAAGTCGGTATCGGTGGCGGTTCTATTTGCATAACGAGAGAAACAAAAGGTATAGGTAGGGGACAAGCAACAGCCGTTATTGACGTTTGCAACGCAAGAAACGAATATTTTAAGAAAACAGGTATATACGTTCCCGTTTGTTCGGACGGCGGAATTGTCCACGATTATCACATGACTTTGGCTTTGGCTATGGGTGCAGATTTCTTGATGCTCGGCAGATATTTTGCAAGATTTGAAGAAAGCCCTACCGAAAAGTTTACTATAAACGGAAACGTCGTTAAAGAATACTGGGGAGAAGGTAGCAACAGAGCAAGAAACTGGCAAAGATACGACCTTGGTGGAGATAAGAAATTATCTTTTGAAGAAGGCGTTGATTCTTACGTTCCTTATGCAGGATATTTAAAAGACAATATCGGTATTTCAATAAAGAAGATAAAATCAACGATGTGTAATTGCGGTGCGTTGACGATAAAAGAGTTGCAAGAAAAAGCAACGCTTACTTTGGTATCGGCAACGAGTATCGTTGAAGGCGGAGCACACGACGTTATTCAAAAAGATTCACAAAAATCTAAAAATCAATAATAGAAAAGTAATAATAAAAGCCGTTTGAGATTCAAACGGCTTTTGTTTTGTCTTTTTTGCGTGTTTTAATATGCGGTATTGTCAGGGGTGATAAGTTTACATTTTGTAGTTGATAGTTTTTCTAAAAACTCTTTTGGTGGCATTTTATCGGTAATAAGATAATCAATATCTTCAAAATTAAAATCGGTACACATAAATATTTTACCGAACTTTGTTGAATCGCAAAGCATTGCAACTTTAGAAGAGTTTTTCTTCATTTGTTGTTTTAATTTAGATTGTTCCACGTCGGCATCTGAAAAACCTGCGTTAATGTCAACGCCAGAACAAGAGAGTAGGGAAATATCTGCGTGAAAACGAGAAATGTAATCAACCGTGTCCGTTCCGAGTATTGAGTTAGAGTGGTTTTTAATTACTCCGCCTGCAAGGTAAATCTTAATGGTGTTCGTTTGTGATAAGAGCAAGGCGTTTCTTATTCCCGTCGTCGTAACCGAAAGGAATTTTAAGCTGTTAAGAAGGGGAATAACGTAACCGGTTGTAGAAGACGAGTCAATAAAAACCGAATCGCCGTTTTTTACTAATTTATAGGCTAAATTAGCTATCGTTCTTTTTGCCGTGATGTTTTCTTGTTCACGGAGCGCAAAAGCCGATTCTTCCGAAGTTGACCTAAAAGGTATTGCACCGCCGTGCGACCTTTTAATTAGTCCTTGTTTTTCCATAACTGCTAAATCTCTACGAATTGTAGCACCGGAGACAAACAATTCTTGTGCTAATTCTTCAACCGTTGCAGACTTATTTTTGTTTAGAATTGCAAGTATTTCTTCTTGTCTTTCCAAAGATAACATAATTTTCACCTTTTTTCAGAAAAATTCACAAACAAATGCTCATTTGTGTTCATTTGTGATTATATGATAGCATAAAAATATTTTTTTTGCAACTTAAATTTATGTATATATTTTTTAAATAATATGTGGTATAATTAAAATAGAAAAATTAGGAGGATTTTGTTTAAATGAAAACAAAAGCTATAAGATTATACGGCGTAAACGATTTACGCTTAGAAGAATTTGATTTACCTGAAATCAAAGATGACGAAATACTTGCAAAAGTAGTTTCAGACTCTGTATGTATGTCAACGTTTAAGGCAGCAGAGCAAGGTGCAAACCACAAGAGAGTTCCAAATGACTGTGCAACTAATCCTGTTATTGTAGGACACGAATTCTGTGGTGATATTATCAAAGTTGGTAAAAAATGGCAAGGTCAATTTAAAGAAGGCAGTAAGTTTGGTATTCAACCTGCTATTGACTATAAGCCTGTTATGAACGGTTTAGGTGCTCCTGGATATTCATACAAGTATATCGGTGGAGATTCTCAATATATCATTATTCCAAACGAAGTAATGGAACAAGGTTGCTTACTTCCATACGAAGGCGAAAGCTACTACAAAGCATCACTTGCTGAACCTATGTCTTGCATAATTGCAGGATATCACGAAAACTATCACTCTGATTATGCTAATCACGCACATATCATGGGTATTAAAGAAGGTGGTTCAGTAGCAATTCTCGCAGGTGTTGGTCCTATGGGACTCGGCTGTATTGACTACGGTATTCACTGTGATAGAAAGCCGTCTTTAATGGTTGTTACCGATATTGACCAAGCAAGATTAGACAGAGCAGCATCATTGCTTACTGTTGAAGAAGCTGCTAAAAACGGAGTTAAACTTGTTTACGTTAACACGTCTTCTATTGCAGACCCCGTTGCATATATGAAAGAATTAAACGGTGGCAAAGGATATGACGACGTATTCGTTTATGCACCTGTTGCTCCGTTGGTAGAACAAGGCGACGCACTTTTAGGCGACTATGGTTGCTTGAACTTCTTCGCAGGCCCTATTAAGACAGATTTCTCTGCAAAATTCAATTTCTACGACGTACACTATGCTTTCCATAGAATTACGGGTACGTCAGGCGGAAATACGGCAGACTTAAAAGAAGCAATCAGTATGGCAGGTAGCGGAAAGATTAACCCATCAATTATGATTTCACACGTTGGTGGATTAGACAGCGCTGTTGATACAATCTTAAATCTTCCAAATATTAAGGGAGCAAAGAAACTTGTTTATACACACATTTCAATGCCTATGACTGCTATTGCTGATTTTGCAGAACTCGGAAAAACAGATCCGTTCTTTAAGGATTTAGCAGATATTTGTGCTCGTCATAACGGTATTTGGAACGACGAGGCTGAAAAATATCTTTTAGCTAACGCAAAGAAAATTTAATTTTAGAAAAATAAAAAAGGAGAAAATATAAAATGGCAAATCCTGTTTTAATGCCGAAGCAAGGCATTACGGTAGAAAGTTGTATTCTAACGAAGTGGAACGTTAAAGTCGGCGATAAAGTTAAAGTTGGCGATATTCTCTTCTCTTTTGAAACAGATAAGTCTTCAATAGACTATGCTTCCGAAGTAGAAGGCGAAGTTTTAGCAACGTACTTTAACGAAGGTGACGAAGTTCCTGTTTTAGTAAACGTAGCAGTAATCGGAAAGGCTGGCGAAGACGTATCTTCATTTGCACCAAACGGCGCAAAGGCAGAAGCTCCTGCTGAAGAAGTAAAAACGGCACCGGCACAAGCACCGAAAGCTATTCCTGCAGATATTAAAGCAACACCTGTAACAATGCCAAAATCAGGTATTACGGTAGAAAGTTGCATTTTAACAAAGTGGAACGTTAAAGTAGGCGACAAGGTTAAAGTAGGCGACGTTTTATTCGCTTACGAAACGGATAAGTCTTCTTTTGAAGCACAAGCAGAAGCTGATGGCGAAGTTTTAGCAACGTTCTATAACGAAGGGGACGAAGTTCCTGTTGGCAACAACGTGTTGGCAATCGGCGAACACGGAGTAGACGCTTCTTGTTTTGCTCCAAACGGTTCGGCACCTGCTCCTGTTGAAGAAGTTAAATCTGCACCAAAAGCAGAAACTGTAAAGGCAGAAGCGCCAAAGGCAACTGCACCAGTTAATACCGACGGAAAGATTTTTGCTTCTCCAAGAGCAAAAGTTTTAGCAGAAAAGTTAGGCGTTGACTTAAAGACTGCAACTCCTACAGGTCCAAAGGGCAGAATTATTGAAAAGGACGTAAGAGAAGCATCAGTTAATCCAAGAGAAATCGTTGAAACGGCAACTGTTGCTGAAAACAAAGCAGTTAACGTTGACGTTCACGCTTATAAAGATGAAAAGATGTCAACAATCAGAAAGGCTATTGCAAGAAATATGGTTGCAAGTCTTTCAACGATGGCACAACTTACACATACTTTGTCATTTGATTGCACAAACGTAATGGCATTTAGAAAATATCTCAAAGACAATGCAGAAACACTTAAACTTCCTAACATTACTGTAAATAACATTATCGTATTTGCAGCAAGCAGAGTTTTGTTAAAGCATAGAGATTTAAATGCAAACTTAATTAACGGCGACACAATGAGATATTTTGAACACGTTAATATGGGTATTGCTACTGATACTCCAAAAGGATTATTAGTTCCAACACTTTTCGGTGCAGACACAATGAGTTTATCTGAAATAGCTGTAAAGAGTAAGAAGTTATCACAAGACGCTATTGACGGAAAACTTTCACCTGATTTAATGACAGGCGGTTCATTTACAATCAGCAACGTAGGAACTATGGGAATAGAAAGCTTCACACCTGTTGTTAACCCACCACAAACGGGAATTCTCGGTGTTAACACAATGGAAACGAGAGTTAAACTCGGCAGTCACGGCGAAGTAATTCCATATACTGCAATGAGTTTATCACTTTCTTATGACCACAGAGCATTAGACGGTGCTCCTGCATCAAGATTCTTAAAAGAATTGAAAGAATATCTTGAAAACTTCAGCTTTAATCTTTTAGCTGATGCAAAATGTATTTAATTTAGGAGAATACTATGGAAAATTATGATTTAATAGTTATCGGCGGTGGCCCTGGTGGTTATCTCGCTGCTGAAAGAGCAGGTCATGCAGGATTAAAAACTTTAGTTATTGAAAAAAGAGAATTCGGTGGCGTTTGCTTAAACGAAGGTTGTGTTCCTTCAAAAACTTTCTTAAATTCAGCAAAGGTAGTAAATTACGCAAAGCACGCAGAAAACTACGGCGTAAAGGTTAGTGGCAATGCAGTCGTTGACCAAAAGGCTGTTGTTGAAAGAAAGAACGGCGTTGTAAATATGCTCGTTTCTGGAATTAAGGCTTCATTAAAGAAGAACAAAGTAACGATGAAAAACGCAGTTGCTTTCATTGAAGGCAAGTCTGACGAAGGTTATATCGTTAAAGCAGGCGAAGAGAAATTCGTTGGTAAGAGATTGATTATCGCAACGGGTTCTATGCCTGTTATTCCACCTATTCCGGGCTTAAAGGAAGGCGTTGAATCAGGCTACGTTATGACTAACCGTGAAGTTTTAGATTTAACAGTTCTTCCAAAGGAATTAGTTGTAATCGGCGGTGGAGTTATCGGTTTGGAACTTTCAAGTTATTTCTCAACTGTTGGCGTAAAGGTAACTGTTATTGAAATGTTAGATAAGATTGCCGGTCCAACTGAAAAAGAAATTTCTTCTATTTTACAAAAAGGTTTAGAAAGAAACGGCGTAATTTTCAATTTAGGTTGCAAAGTTACTGCTATTGAAAAAGACGGCGTTGTATTTGAAAGAAACGGCAAGGTTGAAAAGGTTAAAGCAGATAAGATTCTTTGTTCAATCGGTCGTCGTGCAGTAACAAAGGATATCGGTTTAGAAAACATAGGCGTTAATATGGACCGTGGTGCAATCGTTACCGACGATAAGATGAGAACGAACGTTGCAAACGTTTATGCAGTAGGCGACGTAAATGCTAAGATTATGCTTGCACATACGGCATACAGAGAAGCAGAAGTTGCAGTAAATAACATTTTAGGAATTCTGAAAAATGTATATTGCTCAACCTGGTTCGCATGAAAAAAATCAAACTTTTCATTTGACATTGTTATCTCACCCCCTTCTTCACATATTTTTAATAAAATTTTAGGAAAGAAAGACATTATGCGTTATAACGTAATTCCATCAGTTATTTACACAAATCCTGAAGTTGGTTCTGTAGGCGAAACTGAAGAAAGTGCTAAGGCAAAAGGTTTAGACGTTAAAACGGTATCAATTCCTATGACGTATTCGGGAAGATATATTGCTGAAAACAGCGTTCTAGACGGCATTTGCAAACTTGTTATCAACAAGAAGACAAACACTTTAATCGGCGCACATATTATCGGTTCTTATGCAGGCGAATTTATCGTTGCAGTATCGGCAATGGTAGACCTTGAAGTAGATATTGAAAATATTAAGAAACTCGTTTTCCCACATCCTACGGTTTGCGAAATCGTAAGAGAAGCGATTTTCCAAATATAATAAATTAGAAAAAATATAAGGAGAATAAAAAATGTCAAAACAATTATTCGTAGATCCGGTTGAACTTCGTAAACCGGGAAAGATTCATTTCGATGATATCCTTGTAAATCAATATAACAAGTCAATCGAAGATGAAAAGAAAAACTTCTCAAATGACGATTTTGTTAGAATCTTCAACGATATGGCAATTCTTCGTGAATTTGAAAGTATGATTAACTCAATTAAAATCAAGGGTGAATACCAAGGTTTTAAGCATTCTTATCCGGGACCTGCACACCTTTCAATGGGTCAAGAAGCAGCCGCTGTAGGACAAGCTTATAATTTGGATTTAGACGATATGACCTTTGGTTCACACCGTTCACACGGCGAAGTTTTAGCAAGAGGTTTAGCATCAATTTATAAACTTCCTGACGATAAGCTTTATCAAATCATGAAAGATTTTATGGGTGGCGAAACGTTAGCACCTGTAGAAAAACTCAATAAAACAGGCAATATTAAGGATTTAGCAGTTGACTTCCTTCTCTATGGATTTATGAGTGAAATCTTCGCAAGAAGAACAGGTTTCCACAGAGGTATGGGTGGTTCAATGCACGTATTCTTCTTACCATTTGGTATTTATCCAAACAACGCTATCGTTGGTGGTGCAGCTCCTGTTGCACTCGGTGCTGCTTTATATAAGAAAGCAAACGATAAGAAGGGCATTGTTATTTCTAACGTAGGCGACGGTGCAGTTGGTTGCGGTGTTGTTTATGAATCAATGAACTTTGCTGCTATGGATCAATACAGAACGTTGTGGGAAAAGAAGGGTGGACTTCCTATTTTATTCAACTTCTTTAACAACGACTATGGTATGGGCGGTCAAACACGTGGTGAAACTATGGCTTACGACTTCCTTGCTCGTCTTGGCGCAGGCGTAACACCTTCACAAATGTATGCAGAACGTGTTGACGGATTTAACCCACTTGCAGTAATTGATGCAGTAGGCAGAAAGAAGAAGATTTTACTTGAAGGTAAAGGACCTGCTTTACTTGACGTAGTTACTTATCGTTATGGTGGACACTCTCCATCAGACGCTATGAGTTATCGTACTCCAGAAGAAGTTGATGCATGGAAGGTATACGATCCATTAGTAACTTATAGAAAATCACTCGTTGATGCTAAGGTTACTAACGACGGTAAGTTTGATGAAATATTAAACAGCGTTTCTGAAAGAATGTTGAAGCTTTGCAAACTTGCAGCTGATCCTGAAGTATCTCCATATCACGACTTCAAGAAAGATCCATATTATATTGAAAATCTTATGTTCTCAAACGGTTCTGTTGATAAGATGGAAGACCGTCCTGTAGACGTTAAGATGCCTATGGAAGAAAATCCAAGAGTTAAACAAATCGCAGGCAAGATGCGTTATGCGTTTGACGATAAGGGCGCTAAGGTTTCAGATATGAAAGCATATAACGTTCGTGACGGTTTGTTTGAAGCTATCATTGATAGATATTATAAAGATCCAACGCTCATCTCTTACGGTGAAGACGTTCGTGACTGGGGTGGTGCATTTGCTGTTTATAAAGGACTTACTGAAGCACTTCCATATCACAGATTATTCAACTCTCCTATTTCAGAAGCTGCAATCGTTTCTTCAGCAGTTGGCTACGCACTTTGCGGTGGTAGAGCAATCGTAGAACTTATGTATGCAGACTTTATGGGCAGAGCAGGTGATGAAATATTCAACCAACTTGCAAAATGGCAAGCAATGTCATCAGGTATTTTGAAGATGCCTGTTGTACTCCGTGTTTCTGTTGGTAGTAAGTACGGTGCACAACACTCACAAGACTGGGTAGCACTTCCTGCACATATTCCGGGACTTAAAGTTTGCTTCCCTGCAACACCTTATGATGCAAAGGGTTTAATGAACGCTGCATTACAAGGAACAGACCCTGTTATCTTCTTTGAATCTCAAAGAATTTACGGCAAGGGCGAAGAATTCCATAAGGAAGGCGTTCCAACAGGATATTATGAAATCCCACTTGGCGAACCAGATGTAAAGAGAGTAGGTTCTGACGTTACGATTTTAACAATCGGTGCAACGTTATATAAGGCTGTAGAAGCTGCAAAGATTCTCTCTGAAAAGTATGGCGTTGAAGCAGAAGTTATTGATGCTCGTTCTATCGTTCCGTTTAACTACGACAAGGTAGTTGAAAGTGTTAAGAAGACAGGCAGAATCGTACTCGCTTCTGATGCTTGTGCAAGAGGTTCTATTCTTAACGACTTTGCAAGAAATATCACAGAACTTTGCTTTGATTACTTAGATGCTCCACCTGTAGTATGTGGCGCTAAGAACTGGATTACTCCTCCTCACGAATTTGATGAAGAGTTCTTCCCACAAGCAAACTGGATTATTGATTGCATCAATGATAAGATTATGCCGTTAAAGGGACATGTATCTTCATTAAATACTTCTGATGCAGAACAAATGAGAACTGCAAAGAAAGGTGTTTAATCACTAAAAAAATACTTCTTCCGCTTTAATGTAAGGCGGAAGAAGTTTTTTATTTTTATAAAACTAAGCTTAATACTTAAAGCGTAATTTATGTTTAAGTTTATTTCACACGATATTCACAATGCGTATTTTAATTTAGCATCTGAAGAATATTTGTTAAAAATCAAGGGTGGATATTATTTTTATCTTTGGGTAAACGAACCGGCGGTTATCGTAGGCATAAATCAAAACACTCTTGCCGAAGTCAACTTGCAATACGTTGATAAAAACGATATTAAAGTTGTAAGAAGATTGACAGGCGGTGGTGCAGTTTATCACGATTTGGAAAATATCTGTTATACGGTTATTGCACCGTATAATCAAAACGAAGATAATTATAAAAAGTTTACTGCTCCCGTAATAGAATATCTTAACTCTTTGGGCGTAAAGGCAGAGTTTTCGGGCAGAAACGATATAACGGTTGATGGAAAGAAGATTTCGGGCAACGCACAAACTATCGTGGGCGATAAAATAATGCATCACGGCACTTTGCTTTTTAAGACAAATATGGAAGTTTTAGAAGGTGCGTTAAAGCCAAATAAACTTAAAGTTGAAAGTAAATATTTGTATAGAAATATACTTAAATTTTAATT
>JAKSOS010000049.1 GCA_024405475.1 Clostridia bacterium | reverse complement strand
TAAAGTTGAAAGTAAGGGAATAAAATCTATCAGAGCAAGAGTTACGAACATTTATAACGAATTGCCTGTAAAAATGACTTCTAAAGAGTTTTTAGATGGTTTAAGAGAGTTTTTCAAAAAAGGTATAGAAGAATATACTTTTTCTAAAGAAGATTTAGAAGTAATAGACAAGTTGGTAAAGGATAAATATTCTACGTTTGACTGGAATATAGGTCGTTCACCAAAAGGGAAAATTAAAGTAGAAGGCAAGTATTCGTTTGGTTTAATTTCATTGTATTTTGACGTTGAAAACGGCACGATAATAAATCCGGAGATTAAGGGAGATTTTTTCTCACTTAAACCCGTAGAAGAATTAGAGAAAAAACTAAACGGAGTTAAATATACAAAAGAAGATGTCATAAAGGCGTTAAAAAATGTGGATAAATACATAGTTAATGCAAATAAAGGCGAAATTGCCGATTTGATATTTTCTTAAAAGGGGGTAAATATGCAATTATTTATAGCAGTTTTAACAGAAGGAGTTTCTGTTCCTGAAGTTTTGCAAAAATTTAAGGATAATAATTTCCACGGAAGTGTTCTTTCAACAAGAAGTATTCGCCACGCACTTATGGATTCGGTAGAACCAGACCCATATTTCGGTGGTTTAAGTAAAATAGTAGACGGTGTAGAAGTTGCCCGTCCTATGATATTTGTCGTTGTAAAAAAGGACGAAGAAGTAAAAACGCTTATGCAATTAACTAACGAGGCGTTAGGCGGTATCAAAGGCAAGGGATTTATGTATTCCGTACCTATTTCTAATTTAGAGGGGCTTGAAGACTAAAATGACTACTGGATATATACTTTTGGGATTAAGTATAGCACTTATTGCGGGGTTAATTTCAAATAGACTTATAAGACTTGTTCATCTTCCAAACGTAACGGCGTATCTTATCGTCGGAATATTACTCGGACCGTATTTAGTAGGTTTATTTACCGAAGATTTCGGCGGTATTATTACCGAAGAAATGGTGGAATCTTTTGGCATTATAGTTGATATAGCATTAGGCTTTATCGCCTTTTCTATAGGAAGTGAATTTAAAATATCTTCAATTAAAAAGATAGGTAAAGGCGTTATAATTATAACGATTATGCAATCGCTAATGGCACTGATATTCGTTGACGTTGCCTTGATTGTCGTTTGTTTGATATTAGGTAATTTTACAAAGTATTTACCGCTAATTTTAACGCTCGGTGCAGTTGCAACGGCAACAGCACCTGCAGCAACGCTTATGGTTATAAAACAATATAAAGCAAAAGGTCCTTTAACTGATATTTTGCTTCCGGTAGTTGCATTTGACGACGCTGTCGGACTAATTTTATTTTCAATAAGTTTTGCCATAGCACAAGTGTTTGCAAAACAAACGGCAGGGGTAGAAGGTGCTTCTTTAAGTGTTGTAAGTTTGCTTTTAATTCCACTGCTTGAAATATTTATGTCTTTAGGTGTAGGTGGAATAATCGGTTATATTTTGACTTTATCAATGAAATGGTTTAAGTCAAGAGCAAACAGACTGATTTGTATGATAGCTGCAGTATTTTTAGACGTTGCAGTATGCGAAGTCGTAGCCGAAAACTTATCTTTAGAAATGTCTTCACTTTTAACTTGTATGATGACCGGTGCGCTTTTCTGTAATTTAAGAGAAGATGCGGTAAATATATTAGACGGAGTTGAAAGGTGGACGCCGGCACTGTTTATGTTGTTCTTTATTATATCAGGTGCGGAACTTCAATTTAAGATAATGGGAAGCGGTATAGTAATAGGTATTTGTGCCGTTTATATTATTGCAAGGTCGTTGGGAAAGTATCTCGGAGCAAGATGGGGCTGTACGATGACAGGCACGGGCGGAAATGTTAAAAAGTATTTAGGTTTAACACTTTTACCGCAAGCGGGTGTTGCGATAGGTATGGCAAGGAGTTCTTCTAACACGTTAAAAAGCATCGCAAACTCATTGACAAATAATATAAGCGGTGCGCAGTATTTAACCGAAATAGGAACGACAATCACGGCAGTCGTTTTGTGTGCAACGTTAATTTACGAGTTGTTCGGACCGGTCGTAACGAAAGTTTCTTTGTTAAAAGCAGGGGAAATATTGCCGGAACCAAAGAAAAATCAATTTTCAAATATATAGAATCAAAAAAGGATAGCGAAAGTCGCTATCCTTTTTATGTTAAGTTGTTTTTCTTTCTGAATTCGGAAGGGGAAACCCCTGTAAACTTTTTAAATACTCTACTAAAATATAATGGGTCGTCAAAACTCAAATCGTAAGCAATCTCGCTTATGTTTTTATCGGAGTTAAGCAGTTGCATTTCGGCATTGTTTATTTTTAGTCTGAAAAAGTATTTATTTGGCGTTGTATTTTTTTCTTCTCTGAAATATTTTAACAGCGTTACTTTTGAAATAGAACACATTTTTGCATAAGCTGATAGTGGCAATATCTTTTCTTTATAGTTTTCCTTCATATTAGTTATTGCGGGCTTGATGATATTACTCTTAAAAGAGTTAGTTTCTTCGTTAGATATTTTTTCTTTGATTTTTGCAAATAAGTTCAAAAGTAAAATGCTTTTGTAGATTGCGTTATCAAAGTTGTTTTTCTTAAAATCTTCTAAAAGTTTGTTTACCGTATCAACGAATTCGGTAAAAATACCCATGTGAAAAACAGGTCCAAACAGACCTAGAGAAGAAAGAATCTCGTTCACTTTTTTTCCGTTAAAGAAAATATAATATCTGTCATTTTGCTTATCGTTTTCAAAATAGTTATTTTGTTTAAAATTACAGGGGAATAGGAAAACGTCGCCACTTGTTATTTTATAAGTGTTGTTTTTATAGTTTATCGTCGCATTTCCGGAGTGCATATATAAAAGCATATAATGGTCTTCAAAGCGAGTGTGAAATGAGGGCGAATAGTTTGCAGAATAAAATCCGCAATTTATAACGGTTATATCTTCAATTTTACAATTTTTAATTTGGCTTTTGGTGTGAAAAGCAATATTTCCGTAATTTATCATAATTTTATATTATCTATATTTTTAAGTGTTTGTCAAATTATTTTTACACTTTTGTTAAATATTGTCCATATTTTTTAATTATGTTCTATTGAAAAATATACTAAATTAAAGTATAATCAATATAACAAAAGTTATGCGGAGGAAGTATGGCACAAGTAGTATTAGATTATATAAAAGATTTTGAAAAAATGGGTTTTGGGATGTTCGTTCATTTCGGACTTTATTCAATAGTTGGCAAGGGAGAGTGGAGTGAAGGTTTAGTAAAAATATATAACGGCAAAGTAGATAGTGAAAAATTAAACTCACGCCCTAACGTAAACTTGAAGGTATTACTTTCAAACAAAGAAAAATACGAAAAACTTACTGAAAAATTCAATCCGTCAAAAACGTGGGCAAAAGACATAGTAAAGGTAGCAAAAAGTGCAGGTTGTAAATACATAACGCTTACAACTCGTCATCACGAAGGATTTTCGCTTTTTGATACAAAAGGATTAACAGATTTTGATGCAATGCACGCAAAATGCAAAAGAGATTTAGTAAAGGAGTTCGTAGATGCTTGTAGAGAAGGCGGAATAGTTCCGTTTTTCTATCATACCTTACTTGACTGGCATAACGAAGATTACGATAAAGATTTTAACAAGTATCTAAAATATTTAAGAGACAGCGTAGAGATCTTATGTAAGAACTACGGCAAGATAGGTGGTTTTTGGTTTGACGGTTGGTGGGATAAAAAAGAAGCCGACTGGCAATTTGACGAATTATATAAATTGATTAGAAAATATCAACCAAAAGCAATGATAATAAACAACACGGGAATGTCTGCAAGGGGAAGAGTTTCGCATTATGAAATAGACAGCATCACTTTTGAAAGGGGCAAGCCTGTTCAAGCAGATAATTCAGACAAGTATAGAGCAGGTGAAATGTGTCAAGTGTTAAACGACCACTGGGGTTATGCTAAATACGATTGCAACTATAAACCGCTTAGTGAAATAATTTCTAATCTTGTAGATTGCAGAGTAAATAATTGCAATTTCCTACTTAACGCAGGGCCTATGCCAAACGGAAAAGTAAGCGAAATAGACAGGGGTATGTTTGCAAAAATAGGATTATGGATAAAGGCAAATAAGAACTTTATTTATAAAGCGAGAAAAGCAGATATAACGGTGGAAGGAGCAGACGTCTTATTTGACGGCGACTATTATTATGCAGTTATAAATGACGTTCCTATGAGTGCAGATGAAAATGTTCAAATAACGGATGAAGAAAAGAGAATAGTAAAAATAAACGCTAACGTAAAAAGTGTCAAATGGCTTGATACTGGAAAGAGTCAAAAGTGTCGTAAAAACGCTTTTGAAGTAAAGCCGTTTACTTATGGAAACAGTCTTGCGGTAAGAGTTGCAAGATTTGAAATAGAAAAATAAAACGGAGAAAATAAAAATGGCAAAAAATAGACTTATAGGAGATTATCCTGTAATAGGAATCAGACCTACGATAGACGGTCGTCGTGGAGTAATCAAGGTTAGAGAAAATCTTGAAGAACAAACAATGAACATGGCAAAAGCAGCCGCAGAACTCATTAGAAAAAACGTGTTTTATTCTAATGGTGAACATGCAAAGGTAATTATTGCCGATACTACGATAGGAAGAGTTGCTGAAGCAGCCGCTTGCGCAGATAAATTTAAGAGAAACGGCGTAGATATCACGTTAACGGTAACGCCGTGTTGGTGCTATGGCGCAGAAACAATGGATATGGACCCTATGACGATAAAGGCAGTATGGGGCTTTAACGGAACGGAAAGACCTGGGGCAGTATATTTAGCAAGCGTTCTTGCAACACACGCTCAAAAAGGGCTTCCTGCATTTGGCATTTACGGACACGAAGTCCAAGATGCCGATGATACGAGTATTCCAAAGGACGTAGAAGAAAAGATTTTAAGATTTGCAAGGGCAGCAGTTGCCGTAGCAACTATGCGTGGAAAATCTTATTTGCAAATAGGTTCTGTAACAATGGGTATCGGCGGTTCAATTATTTCACCTGAATTTTTTGAAGAATATTTGGGAATGAGAGTTGAAAGCGTTGACGAAGTTGAAATAATAAGAAGAATGGAAAAGGGCATTTACGATCAAAAGCAATATGAAAAGGCACTTGCTTTTGTAAAGTCTAAATGCAAACCTGATTTTGATAAAAATCCAAAGGACTTACAAAGAACTCCTGCACAAAAGAAAAAGGACTGGGAGTTTACCGCAAAAATGGCTTGTATTATAGAAGATTTATTTAACGGAAATAAAAATCTTCCAAAGGGTGCAGAAGAAGAAATGGTAGGCCATAACGCAATAGTTGGTGGTTTCCAAGGTCAACGTCAATGGACAGACTTCTATCCAAACTGCGCTTTCCCTGAAAGTATTTTAAATTCTTCTTTTGACTGGAACGGTGCAAGAGAACCTTATATTTTAGCAACTGAAAACGATACGTTAAACGCAACTGCAATGTTGTTCGGTAAGTTATTAACCGGTAGAGCACAAATGTTTGCAGACGTTAGAACGTACTGGTCAAAAGACGCAATCAAGAGAGTAACGGGATACGAAGTAGAAGGCAAGGCAAATGAGGCCGACGGCATTATTCACTTAATCAACTCTGGTGCATGTTGCGTAGATGCTTGTGGCGAAGTAAAAGATAAAAAGGGTAATCCGACAATGAAAAGATGGTGGGAAGTTACCGATAAAGATATTGACACAATGATGAATGCTACAACTTGGCCTTATGCTGATTTAGGATATTTCAGAGGTGGCGGATATTCAAGCAGATTTGTTACGAGAGCGGAAATGCCTGCAACAATGATGAGATTAAATATCGTAAAGGGTATAGGACCTGTAATGCAGATTGCGGAAGGTTGGACGGTAAATCTTCCTGATAAAGTAACTGATAAGCTTTGGAAGAGAACGGACTATACGTGGCCTTGCACGTGGTTTACTCCGAGAATAACCGGAAAGGGTGCATTTACTTCTGCATACGACTTAATGAATAACTGGGGCGCAAATCACGGAGCAATTTCTTACGGACATATCGGCGCAGATTTAATAACGATGTGTTCTATTTTAAGAATTCCTGTATGCTTGCACAACGTAGATGAAAAAGACATATATAGACCTGCAAGTTTCAATGCTTTCGGAATGGATAAAGAAGGACAAGATTATAGGGCTTGCAAAGCTTACGGACCTATGTATAAAAACATAAGATAAAATAAAAAATACAAAAGTCTGTCTATTTAGGCAGACTTTTTGTTTATAATAAAAGCCTATTATTTTTTTATTGACTTAATCTTATTATAAATGTTAGAATAAAAATGATAAATACAAAAGGAAAACAAGCAAATGGAAAATGCAATAGAAAAAAGTATGCAAGTAAATACTGAATTAACCATGCTATCTAAAAGCGAAGGGAAAAGTTTAATACTGTATTCGTTCTTTTGGACTATAATGCTACTTATTGCCGTTCCGTTTGCATGCCTATATAGTAAAGAAGGATTAAACGTTTTTAATAATTTATATATACTTATAACTTCTCCTGCTAACTTAATAACCGATTATTTTGAGTTGGGCAGTTTAGGTTCTGCTTTTTTAAATGCAGGGCTATGCGGATTAGCGTGCAATATGCTTATGGTTATAACAAAATCACGTCCGTCTTCAATATTGCTTGCAGGATATTTTTTAGTTATAGCGCATTGTTTTTACGGTCTTAACATAGTGAATATGTGGCCACCGATTTTAGGAATTTTAGTTTATTGTTTAGTTTTTAAAATAAACTTTGGGAATCTTCTTCATCTCGGTTTTTTTGCGACTTCTTTAGCACCTTTTATCAGCGATTTTTTGTTTAGATATACGCTTGGTGATAACTTTGTATTCGGTTCTCCACAAATTACGGTTTTAGGCGTTGTTTTAGCAATTTTATTTGGAGTAGGTGCAGGCTTTGTTATTCCTGCGCTTCTCCCAGGAACTGCAAAAATGAACAGGGGATATAATTTGTTTAAGGCAGGGCTTGCAATAGGTTTATTCGGTATTTTGGCATACAGTTTGTTTTATAAAACTTTAGGGATAGAAACTCCTGATGCAGTTATACAGTCTAACGGTTTAGAAGGGCAAAAATATATACTTTTTGTAGATATATTTTATCTAATAGTTTTTTAAAATTTCTCCATAACTATCCATGATTGGTTTATATTCATAA
>JAKSOS010000048.1 GCA_024405475.1 Clostridia bacterium | reverse complement strand
CTGTTAAACTTACGTTAGGTCCTAAAGGAAGAAACGTAGTATTAGATAAGAAATTCGGCGCACCGCTTATTACTAACGACGGCGTTACGATAGCAAAAGATATTGAATTAGAAGACGCTTTTGAAAATATGGGCGCAGGATTAGTTAAAGAAGTTTCAACGAAGACGAACGACATTGCAGGCGACGGAACGACGACAGCCGTTATCTTAGCTCAAGCAATGATTAACGAAGGCTTAAAGAACGTTGCTGCAGGTGCTAACCCCGTTATATTAAAGAAAGGTATTTCGGGTGCAGTGGAAACCGCAGTAAACGAATTAAAGAAAATCAGTAAGCCTGTTAAAGATAAAAACGCAATAGGACAAGTTGCAAGTATTTCAGCAGGTGATGAAACTGTCGGCGCACTTATTTCAGACGCAATGGAAAAAGTTGGTAAAGACGGTGTTATCACTATTGAAGAAAGCAAAACTATGAAAACCGAACTCACAACCGTTGAAGGTATGCAATTTGACCGTGGTTATGCTTCTGCATATATGGTTACGAATACTGATAAAATGGAAGCAGTTTTAGATACTCCTGTTATTCTAATCACAGATAAGAAGATTTCAAATATTCAAGAAATTTTACCTGTAATTGAACCTATCGCACAACAAGGTATGAGATTGCTTATTATTGCCGAAGAAGTTGAAGGCGATGCTTTGGCAGCACTCGTTGTAAACAAATTAAAGGGCGTATTTAATTGCGTTGCAGTTAAAGCACCGGGATTTGGCGATAGAAGAAAGGCAATGCTTGAAGATATCGCTATTCTAACAGGTGGTACCGTTATTTCTTCCGAACTCGGCTTTGAATTTAAAGACGTTAAAATGGATATGCTCGGCAGAGCAACAAGCGTTAAGGTTGATAAAGATAATACGACTATCGTTGGCGGTGCAGGAGATCCGAAGGCTATTGAAGAAAGAAAGGCTGCAATAAAAGCTCAAATTGCAGTTACAACTTCTGATTACGATAGAGAAAAATTGCAAGAAAGACTTGCTAAACTCGCTGGGGGTGTTGCAGTAATTAACGTTGGTGCGGCAACCGAAGTTGAAATGAAGGAAAAGAAACTCCGTATTGAAGACGCATTAAACGCTACGAAGGCTGCAGTAAGCGAAGGTATCGTTCCGGGTGGCGGAATTGCTTTAATTTCTACGATTCCTGCATTGACAAAGTACGCTGAATCTCTTACCGGCGATGCTAAAACGGGTGCGCAAATTGTTCTTAAAGCAGTAGAAGCACCGTTAAAGCAAATTGCTACAAACGCCGGTCTTGACGGTTCCGTTATATTAAACGAAATCTTAAAGTCGGGAAAACCTAACTACGGATTTAACGCTTTAACTAACGAATATACCGATATGGTTGAAAGCGGTATTATTGACCCAACTAAAGTTACTCGTTCTGCATTAGAAAACGCAGCGTCGGTTGCAGGTGTATTCCTTACGACGGAAGCAGTTATTGCCGACGTAAAAGAACCTGAACAACCACAAATGCCAGCAGGCGGTATGGGTGGAATGTACTAATACTTTTTATAAAAATAAAGGCTATGCTTAGGCATAGCCTTTTTTCGTTGTTTTTTTTATAATTAAAAAAGCAAAAAGTAATTTTTACTTGATTTATTTTTAAATAAATATTATTATATATTATAATGAGAAGTTTTGAAAATTTTGGCGAAAAATTTGATATAGTTGCCACTTGTGCCTCTGGGGTTGAATCGGTCTTAAAAAAAGAAATTGAACGCTTAGGCTACGGTATAAATCCTGCCGAAAACGGCACTATCACGTTTAGTGGAGATGCAAGTGCGTTAGCAAGGGCTAATATCAATCTTCGCACGGCTGATAGAATATATATTAAAATAGCAGAATTTTCCGCCTTATCTTTTGATTCTCTTTACGATAATATTTCAGAGATAAGTTGGGAAAAGTTTATTCCGTCTAATGCAAACGTTTTAGTAAACGGAAAATGCGTTAAAAGTAAATTGTTTTCCATATCAGACTGTCAGAAAATAATAAAAAAATCTATCGCCGACAGGCTTTGTAAAAAATATAAAATAAATAGGCTTATTGAAAACGGAGAGAGATACGAAATATTCTTTTCAATCTTTAAGGATACTGCAACTATTATGTTAAATAGCAGTGGCGACGGATTGCATAAAAGGGGATACCGAGATTTAGTGGGCGTTGCACCTATTAAAGAAACTTTGGCGAGTGCACTTCTTTTAATGAGTGATTTTTATCATAAACGTCCTTTTTACGATCCGTTTTGCGGTTCTGGGACACTCGTTATAGAGGGGGCTAAAATAGCATTAAATATTGCTCCTAATCTAAATAGAAAGTTCGCTTTTAACTACTGGAAAGATTTTGACGAAAAGTTTTATTCTTTAGCCGTAGAAGAAGCGTTAGATAATGAAAAGCGTGATAGAAAAATAGAGTTTTACGGTTCTGATATAGATAGTAAAGCAATAAGTTTATCAAATAGACACGCCGAAAGGGCAGGCGTTAAAGATTACGTTAATTTTAAGACAATGCCCGTAAGTAAGGTTAAACTTCCTTTTGAATACGGAACGATTGTAACAAATCCACCGTACGGCGAAAGAGTGTTTGATAAAAAGGAAGCCGAAAGCTGTTATAAAGATTTAAGAAAGGTATTAACAGATTTTCCTAAATGGTCTTTGTTTTTAATAACTTCATATAGTAACTACGAAAAGTGTTATGGGGTTAAGGCAGACAGGAACAGGAAAATGTACAATTCAAATAAAGAGTGCAAGTATTATTTTTATTATGGTAAGGAGAATAAAAATGATTGATGGTAAAGTAATGGTAGAAAAATTGCTAAGATATGCTGAAAAGTTTTTATCGCTTAATGTAAGAGATAAAATCTATTTCAGAAACTTATTACTCCGTGAGTTTAATTTAGACGAACCGACAAACGAACAATTAGATTTATCGTTTATTGACGAATTAGACGTTCCTGATATCTTAGTAAAAGAAGTAGAAGATTACGCTGTAGAAAATAAAATTATACAAGAAGATTATAAAAATCTTTACTCCACGTATATTTTCGGTTTATTATCTCCGCTTCCATCAAAGGTTAACGAAACGTTTTACGATATAAAAAAGAAATACGGCATTGAAAAGGCTTGCGAATATTTTTATAACCTTTCGGTTAAAAATAACTACGTTCAAAAAACTGCGATAGCAAGAAACTTAAAGTGGGAATACGTTGACGAAGAAAAGACTTTGGAAATAACGGTCAATTTAAGTAAGCCGGAGAAGAACAACAAAGATATTGCAAAATTACTTTCAGCACCAAAGACAACTAAGTACCCTGCATGTTTATTGTGTAAAGAAAACGAAGGGTTTAAGGGGACTCTCACTCACCCTGCAAGAGAGAATATAAGAACTATTTCTCTTACTATGGGTGGCGAAAAATGGTTCGTTCAATATTCGCCTTACGCATATTACAACGAACACATGATTGCCATAAGCGAAAATCACACGCCTATGCACATTAAGGCAGATACGGTAGAAAAGATTTTAGATTTCGTAGATTTCTTCCCTAATTATATGATAGGTTCTAACGCAGCACTCCCTATAATAGGCGGAAGCATATTAAATCACGAACATTTCCAAGGTGGCGGTCATTTAATGCCTATGCATAAAGCCCCGGTTAAAGAGTATTTTAAGTGTGTAAAATATCCGCAAGTTAAAGTCGGTATCGTTGACTGGTATAACAGCGTTATAAGATTAGAAAGCAAAAACAGAAAGAAGATTGCTTCTTTAACCAAAGATATAATCGCTTTATGGGAAAATTATTCAGATAAAGATAACTATATTTTTGCCGAAACTGACGGAGTAAAACACAATTCCTTATCTCCCGTTTGCCACAAGCAAGATAAAAAATACGTTATGGATATTATCTTGAGAAATAATATCACTACGGAAGAATTTCCTGACGGATTATTCCACGCTCATCCCGAATATCATAACATTAAAAAGGAAGGCATCGGCTTAATTGAAGCAATGGGTTTGTTTATTCTCCCGGGGAGATTAAAAGTTCAATTAAAAGAAATTGCAGATATATTATGTGGAAACAGCGAGTATGATTTCAGCAAATTAGAAAATCAAGATAATCCGTTATTCGTACATAGATTTATGATTAAAAAACTTATGGAAAAAGGCAAAGCTAAAAACTTTGATGAGGCAGAAAAAATCGTTAAAGACGAAGTTAACGACGTTTGCAAAAACATTTTGCTTAATACTGCCGTGTTTAAGAATAACGAAGTTGGAAACGCAGGATTTAAAAAATTTATTGATAGTGTAATCATGGGGTAAAAATATGAAAGTTTTAGTTACAGGTGGCGCAGGTTATATCGGTTCTCACACAATGGTTGAACTACTCAATTCAAATTACGAAGTAGTTTGTATTGATAACCTTTCTAACAGTAAATACGAAGCGGTTAAAAGGGTAGAAAAAATCACGGGTAAAAGCGTTAAGTTTTATGAAGGTGATATTAGAGATAGCGAGATTTTAGATAAGATTTTTGCAGAAAATAAAATTGATGCTGTTATCAATTTTGCAGGCTTAAAGGCAGTTGGCGAATCTTGTGCAAAACCGCTTGAATATTATGAGAACAATATTGAAGGGCTTTTGATTTTGTGCTTTGCAATGAGAAAAGCAGGGGTAAAAAATCTTGTATTTTCTTCTTCTGCTACCGTTTACGGAAAGCCGAAAAGCGTTCCTATTAAAGAAGATTTTGACCTTTCAACGTCAAATCCTTACGGCAGTACGAAACTATTTATTGAATATATGTTAAAAGACCTTTACAAGTCTGATAATTCATGGAATATAGCAATTTTAAGATATTTTAATCCTATCGGTGCACACGAGTCGGGTATGATAGGCGAAGATCCGAAGGGTATTCCTAATAATCTTTGCCCTTATATAACGCAAGTTATAGTTGGCAAGAGAGAATATCTCGGAGTTTTCGGCAACGACTACGATACTCACGACGGTACGGGGGTTAGAGATTATATTCACGTTGTTGACCTTGCAAAAGGACACGTGCTTGCAGTTAATAAGTTGTTGACTGATTCGGGACTTCTTATAGTAAATCTCGGAACGGGCAAAGGCTATTCGGTTTTAGATATGGTATCTTCTTTTGAAAAAGTTATAGGAAGACCTATTCCTTATAAGATTATGCCAAGACGCCCCGGAGATATTGACGAGTGTTATGCAGACCCTTCGTATGCAGAAAAAGTTTTGGGATTTAAGGCAACTAAAACACTTGACGATATGTGCAAAGATGCATATAACTGGCAGATAAAAAATCCTAACGGATATGGAGAGTAATAAAATGATAGATAACGAGTTAATACAATGCGGTGAAAAGCACTCTTACGACGGTGCTGCAATTAAACTAATTTTACTTACGATGATTACCTATTTAGTGTCATATATAGGAAGAAAATCGTGGTCTTCAAATATCAATGAGACTATGGCTTTCTTTGGAGTAAATAAGGGAACTATAGGTATAGTTGATACTTGCTTTTTTATTACGTACGCATTAGGTCAAGTCGTTCACGGATTGCTTTGTAAATATTATAATCCGAAATGGATTATTTTCAGTGCCTTAATTGCTTCAAGCATCGTAAACTTTGTAATAGCAATTTTACCGAGCAATATGTTTTGGATTGTTCCTATCGTATGGTCAATTAACGGCTTTGCCATGGCATCGCTCTGGCCTTTAATGATTAGAGTTTTTAATATCAATCTTGCAAAAAAGCATCTTAAAACTTCATTATTTGCCATGTCTTTCCCCGTTTCACTCGGATACTTATGTGCTTACGCATTATCGGCAATTTTTTCTGCCGTAGGTCATTTCCACTTGTCTTTTTATACAGCGTCAATTTTGCTTATTGCAAACGCTATCATTTGGCTTTTCTGGGTTGATAGTTTAATCGGAAAATGCAAAACCGAAAGAAATGAAGTTGACGGAGAAGACGTAGTTGAAAAAAAAGAAGAACAAATAGAAAAACACGAAGAAAAAAAGAAATCGGCAGGCAAGTCGTTCTGGATGTTATTCGGCATTTTAGCATTGTTTGCTATCGTTGATAACTTGCTTAAAGACGGCATTATGAGTTGGACGCCTACTATATTAAAAGAAACTTATAACCTTGAAAACTGGAAATCCGTTTTACTTACCATTATTATTCCGTTATTTGCCGTTTTGGGTGGAATAATTTCATTAAAAATCAGTAGTAAAATAAAAAATTATATTCTCCTTTGCGGTGTATTCTTTGCAGGTGTTTCGGTCGTTTTGCTCGGCTTGATATTCTCATTTAAATTACCGAGTTGGATTCTTCCTTTAATGTGTTTGGTTATTACGTATGCACTTATGTCTGCAATCAATAACGTCGTTACAAATATTTATCCGCTTCAAGTTGATAAAAACGTTAATGCTGGTATGATTGCAGGATTGATTGACGGATTCTGCTACGTAGGTAGTGCTATATCTTCATTTGGTATAGGAAGTATCGTTGATAGAACGGGCAACTGGAATATAATTTTCTATATCTTTGCAATTTGCGCTGTTTTATGTACGGTAACGTCTTATATAATTTATTTCTTTTCTAATAAAAAGAAAAAAGCGTAAAAAATAAAAAATTAAAAACAGAAAAGAGCAGTTTTTTGTAAAAATAGCAAAAAACTGTTTTTTGTTTTATTCAAATATTTGCAAAAATGTAAAAAAAGGTGTAAAATAAGTTTTAATAAATGTTAAAAATTAAAGGAAATGGCGTTTTTTATGAATTTTGGATTTGTTAAATGTGGCGTTTTTACGCCAAACGTTAAAATTGCTGACGTTTGTTATAACGAAAAAAGCATTATTGATGGAATTGATAAGGCAAACGAAAAAGGCGTTGAGATTTTAGTTTTTCCTAAACTTTGCTTAACAGGATATACTTCGGGCGACCTTTTTTATTTAGATACGTTGCTTAGCGGTGCTCTTTTATCATTAAACAACATTAAAGAATATACAAAAGGTAAAAACGTAGTTGTATTTATAAGCCTTCCTATTAAAAAAGACGGAAAGTTATATTTAGGTAACGTATGTTTGTTTAACGGAAATATTTTGGGTATAGAAGTTAAATCTCCAAGCGGAAATTATGAAAGAAGATATTATAACGATTATATCGGAATAGATAAGATAAACTTATTTAATGAAGAAGTTTCTTTTGGAAAAGGAATGGTTTTTTATAACAAAGAAAAAAACTATAAAATAGCAATAAGTCAAAACCGTTTATTGAGTAATTTAAGTGCTGATATCGTTATAGATTTATCGGCAGATGAAGAAATTGCGTTAAAAAAGGAAAAGAGAATAAACGAAGCGAAATCTCTATCGGACATATTAAATTGCGCTTAGATTTATGAAAATGCGGGAGACGGGGAATCAACAGCCGATTGCGTATATTCGGGGCATAGTTTTACTGCCGA
>JAKSOS010000047.1 GCA_024405475.1 Clostridia bacterium | reverse complement strand
CTCTATCGTTAGCGTTTATCTTCATACATCTAACGCCTTGAGTATCTCTACCCATAGCTCTTACGTCAGTTTCAGAGAACCTGATACACTTTCCTTCATAAGATGCTACGATGATTTCGCTACTACCCGTTGTCATACCAACTGAAATAAGTTCATCGTCATCAACAATCTTAATAGCAATCTTTCCGACTTTTCTGATATTATCAAATTCGGACAACGCAGTTTTCTTAATTAAGCCGTTCTTTGTTGCCATTACGATATAACCTTCTGAATCCTTCTTAACAGGAAGGACTGCACATACCTTTTCGTTTTCAGATAATTGCAACAAGTTAACTATCGCTCTACCCCTTGCTATTCTTTGCGCTTCCGGAATAAAGAAACATTTTAAGTCGTAAACCTTACCTTTATCTGTAAAGAACAAAATATCGTCGTGAGAAGACGTGACAAACATATTTTCAACAAAGTCTTCTTCTTTAGGTCTATGTGCCGTAACGCCTTTGCCACCCCTATGTTGCGTTCTGTATTCGGCAACCGGAACTCTCTTAATGTAACCAAAGTGCGTTAAACTTACCACAACGTCTTCTTCAGGAATTAAATCTTCAATATCAATATCACCATAGTCATAAGACAATTCCGTCTTTCTCGGTGAAGGATAGCTTTCCTTAATAGCTATCATATCGTTTTTAATAATCGTTTTAACTCTTTCTTCGCTTGACAATATATCTTTTAAGTCTGCCATTGTATCAAGTAATTGTTTCAACTCTTCATTGAGTTTGTTAACTTCCATACTTGTTAATCTTTGCAATCTCATTTCTAATATTGCATTTGCTTGCTTATCAGATAAATCAAAATGACTCATTAACATTTCACAAGCAACGTTCTTATCGGCTGATTTTTTAATTATTTCAATAACTTCGTCAATATTAGCAAGCGCTATAACTAAGCCCCTTACAATATGCTCTCTTTCTTCGGTTTTTGCTAAATCGTATCTCGTTCTTCTGATAATTACCGATTTTTGATGTGCAATATATTGCTCTAAAATCTCTTTTAGACTTAATATCTTTGGTTCACCATCTACTAATGCTAAAAGAATAATACCATCTTTTACTTGAAGATTCGTATGCTTAAACAAAGTATTTAATACTACTTGAGAGTTAGCATCCTTCTTTAAGTCTATTACAATTCTCATACCTTGACGGTCTGATTCATCTTTAATGTCGCTAATTCCTTCAACACGCTTATCTTTTACCAAATCTGCCATAGATTTAATTAAAACTGCTTTATTTACTTGATAAGGAAGCTCGGAAACTACAATCCTTTCTCTTGTTCCGTTAGCAAATTCTTCTATATCGGTTTTTGCACGAAGAACAAATCCGCCTTTTCCCGTCATATAAGCTTGTTTAATACCGCTTCTTCCCATTAAAACGCCACCCGTTGGATAATCAGGTGCAGGGATATATTCCATCAATTCTTCAATTGTAATCTCAGGGTTATCAATAAGTGCAATGCAACCGTCTAAGCACTCTGCAAGATTGTGTGGCGGAATATTTGTTGCCATACCAACAGCAATACCGTCAGAACCGTTAACTAAAATATTAGGAAATCTTGATGGCAAAACAACAGGTTGCATTTCCGTATCGTCAAAGTTAGGATAAAAATCAACTGTGTCTTTATCAATTTCACGCAACATTTCGTTAGCAAGCTTTGATAATCTCGCTTCTGTGTATCTGTATGCTGCGGGAGGATCTCCGTCAACCGAACCGAAGTTTCCGTGTCCGTCAACTAATGGGAAGTTGATTGAAAAGTTTTGTGCTAAACGAACAAGTGCGTCATATACCGAACTGTCGCCATGTGGGTGATATTTACCTAAAACGTCACCGACGATTTTTGCACATTTTCTAAATGCTTTATCACTGGTTAATCCCGCTTCGTGCATTGCGTATAAAATACGACGATGTACAGGTTTCATACCGTCTCTGACGTCAGGAATAGCACGAGATACGTTAACTGCCATTGCGTATGCTATAAATGACTTTTTAACTTCGTTGTTAACTTCTATATTTATTAATTTCGTTTTTTCAAGCGTTTCTTTAAACTCTGCTGTAAGTTCAGCACTTGAATCTCTTTTAGCCATATTTCCCTCCTATATATCAAGGTCAGTTACAAGCTTAGCGTTTTGCTCAATAAACTCTCTTCTGAGTTCAGGATCTCCACCCATAAGTCTTGTAAACGTTTCGTCAGCTTCAACTGCATCGTCCATAGAAACACGAAGCATCGTTCTCGTTGCAGGATTCATTGTCGTTTCCCACAACTGCTCAGGGTCCATTTCACCTAAACCCTTATATCTTTGAATATCACATTTTCCTGCTTCTGCTAAATAATCTTGCAACTCTTTATCAGAATACAAATATTTATCTACTTTACCTTTTGTCGCCTTATATAGTGGCGGTTGTGCGATATATACGTGTCCGTGTTCAATAAGCGGTCTCATAAATCTGAAAAAGAACGTTAAAAGCAATATTCTGATATGACTTCCATCAACATCGGCATCGGTCATACATATAATTCTGCTATAACGCAACTTGCTTTCATCAAATTCTTCCTTCATACCACCACCGAAAGCGGTAATCATAGCTTTAATTTCTTCGTTTTCTAATACGTGATTAAGTCTTGCCTTTTCTACGTTTATTATCTTACCACGAAGTGGCAAAATTGCTTGGAATCTTCTATCTCTTCCTTGCTTTGCTGAACCACCTGCGGAATCACCTTCTACTATGAATATTTCACAAAACTCAGGATTTTTATCAGAACAGTCTGCAAGTTTTCCCGGAAGTGTCGTGCTTTCTAACGCTCCTTTCCTTCTGGTGTTTTCACGTGCAAGTCTTGCAGCTTCTCTTGCCCTTTGTGCCGTTATACACTTCATTAAAATATCTTTTGCAACTACGGGATTTTCTTCTAAGAACGAGCCGAAGTATTCGTTCATAGCTTTCGTTACAAAATTTCTCATTTCGGAATTACCGAGTTTTGTCTTCGTTTGACCTTCAAATTGCGGTTCGGTTAGCTTTACGGAAACAACCGCTACAATACCTTCACGCACGTCATCAGGTGAAACCTTTTCATCGCCCTTAAATACGCCGAGCTTTTTACCTGCATCGTTTATAATATGAGTTAAAGACGACTTAAAACCTTCTAAATGAGTACCACCTTCTTCAGTATTGATATTGTTCGCAAAAGCATAAATCAATTCGTTATATGTGTCGGTATATTGAAGAGCTACTTCAACTTCAGTGTCTCCATAGAACACGTCAAAATATACGGGCTTTTCAAACAACGGCGTTTTCGTTTTACACAAGTCTTCTACAAAGTGTGCAATACCACCTTCGTAATAAAACTCGTCTTTATGTTCTCTTTCGGCACGCTTATCTTCAATTATGATTTTTAAGCCCTTGTTTAAATATGCTAATTCACGCAATCTCATTTTTATCGTATCATAATTAAATTCAGTCGTTTCAAATATCTCTTCGTCTGGCATGAAAGTTACCCACGTACCTGTAAAATCAGCCTTTCCGATAACTTCTAACGGTGCTTGTGGAATACCCCTTCTATATTCTTGACTGTAATGGTTTCCGTTTTGGAAAACTTCTACTTTAAGCCATTTTGAAAGAGCGTTAACTACTGATAAGCCAACTCCGTGCAAACCGCCCGAAATCTTATATCCCCCGCCACCGAATTTTCCGCCGGCATGAAGTTTTGTTAAAACTACTTGTACTGCCGATACTTTTTCAGTATGGTGAATTGCAGTAGGAATACCTCTGCCGTTATCTTTTACCGTACAAGAACCGTCTCCGTTTATTTCAACGGTTATCGTATCGCAGTATCCGGACAACGCCTCGTCAATAGAGTTGTCCACGATTTCGTGAACAAGATGATGAAGCCCCCTGATATCTGTTGAGCCGATATACATACCCGGTCTTTTACGAACCGGATCAAGCCCTTCTAAAACTTGAATTTCAGACTCGCCATAGTTTACATTTTTAACATTATTTTCTTCCATTTCACACCCAAAATTTATTAAAAATTTTTATACGTATATTTTAACATATTTTAACAAAAAAAACAAGCATTTTTTAACATTTAAAACTATATATAGTTTTAAGCGATATTTTTTCGCCAAAATACTCTCTAAAAAACACAAATGAATAATTTTACTTGTTTTACACAAACTTTTCTTACACTTTTAAGGAGAAAATTTATGGAAAAATGTTCTAATTGCCACGGAGAAATGAAAAACGGCTACAAACTTTCCTGCCCTAACTGTGGCGCTCTAATTTGTTCAAGTTGTGCCGAAAAATCTTTTAAAATTTGCCCATACTGTTATTCGGACTTGGATTACTTCGGCTAATTATTTAAGACTTAAAAAAAGAAAGATATCGGTTTTTGATATCTTTCTTTTTTTTAATTTGTTTTTATTAATTTTTTATTTTTCCACTCTTTACAAGGTTAAGCAATTTCGTTTCATATTGCCCTAAACCCTTTATTTTATTCTTATTCGCTTCTTTTATACCTTTCTTGTAAAAGATATCAACCATATCAGTTTCGCCTTTTACGTTTAAAACATAAGCCAATTTTGTTCTCAAAGTCTGACTGTTTACGTTGCCGTTAATGTATTTATCCACTTCATACATTAAGTCGTCCGCCTTGTTTTCGTCAAAATCAAAAGTACTTACGTTAAACAAAGCATCCGTTTTTATTATTTGCATAAGCCCTTGCGGAATATAATCTTCTAACGACAAAAGCCTTTCTGAAACCTTTTTAGCATTTTCATAGTCGCCTTTATCTAAATAGTAAGAATATCTCGCATCTAAAAGCAAAATAAAATTCAGCCTATCTTCTGAAATTTGCGGTAAATCAAAATAATATTTCTCGTCAATTTCAGAAGGCGTTTTACCATTATACAATTCCGACTGAATTTTTAATAGCGATATCATAACCTTTGATTCGTCATCATTTTTATTTAAACCGACGATTATTCCACCGTCGTTTCTAACGCCTTCATTTTCCATAGGCAAAGCATTTTGCAAAAAACAATATACACCGATAGGTAAGAACATAGCGATAATGCAATAAGCAAAATACGGCATTTTTACCACTAAAAACGCAACTAAACTTATCAGTATCGGAAAAAACGCAAATAGTAATCCCCCAAAAGTGGTATTTTTTAATCGCTTTTCCATGTTGTCAGTTGATTTTGAAATCAATTCCGAACTACCGTCCGAATCGCCGAGTTTTACAAAATCAAAATTTAATTTTCCATTATTTTTATACCATTTAAAAAACCATACTGATATAGACAGACAAACAAATCCGTTTTTCTTACCAAACGTCAAATGCCCTATTTCGTGCATAAGAGTCGTTATAAACCCACTGACTATTGCACCTAAAATGAAAAATAAAATTATAAGTCCCACGTTTGTTGAAGAATATCTTTTATTAGCTAAAACAACCACAAGAAAGAACAATCCTGCCGTTATAACAACCAACAAAAGATAGTTAATTATACTCGTTCTTTTTTTCATTCTTTTCTCCTTTACAAATCAAATAGCCTTCTAAATTATCGCTTTCACTGACATTAACTTTTTTTATTCCGAAATTTTTCATTATCGTATATAAAATATTTACGCCACTATGTATAATATCTGCCCTGTTTTTTTCTAAACCTACGATATTCCTTCTCTCTTCTGTGGTTTTTGAATATAAATTATCGCAAAGCCTTTTTACGTCTTTATACTTAACGGTAAATCCGTTCGTCTTATTGCTGTCAAATATTTCTAACTTTAATAGCATTGACGCTATACTTGAAGCAGTTCCGCCTATAAACCTATACTTTATTTTAGGAATTGTTCCGTATTCTTTTATTTTATCAAGCAAATATTCTTCAAGTTTAGTTCTATCTTCGCCAAAAAGCCTTGTCATTTTTACAGCACCGATAGGAAGACTTTTTGAATATTTAATAGTTTTACCGTCATAATAACCTATTTCAGTACTTGCTCCGCCGATATCAATTATTCCACCTTTCTTGCCGTTTAGAGCACCCATAAGCCCCATTTTTGATTCTTCTTCACCGGAAAGGATATCTACGTCAACTCCCATCTGCTCTTTTATTTGCTCTTTTAATTGTTGACCATTTTTTGCAGTTCTAAAAGCGGCAGTTGCAAAAACGTATATTTCAGCTTTTTCTTTTTTTGCCCTTTCAATAAAAAAAGAAAGCGACGAAAGCGTTTTATTTAAACACTCTCCACAAAGATTATTATCTTTGTCTAAAGCGTTTGCCAGCCTTGTCGTTTCAACTATTTTATATAGAGTTTTATTATTTTCACTTAGCATCAGCCTAACGGAGTTAGAACCTATATCTATTACCGCTTTTTTCATTAGTCCCCTAAATCCAAATCCCCTTCGTAATGATAGCCGAGTTCTCTTGCTCGCCTTTCTATCCACCAGCGAAGCTGTCTTGCTTCTAATCCGTCCTTTTCTTCTTCTATCATTTGTTCATATCTGGCGATTGCTTCTAAATATTCCTGCTCTTTTTTCTTTTCGTTTTTTATGCAGACTAATTGATATATTAGATATGAAACTAAAAAGATAAAAAGCAATACCGCACCCACGGTAAATGCCACAACTTTTTTCTTAAAACCCGATTCAGTCATTTTGTCTTTATCCTTTTGTTTCTTTTTATAATATTATAAGCCTTTTTGCATATTTTTGCAAGCATTATATCAAAACTTCTCATATACAGAAAAATACCTGCTATCACGCCTAGTATCATATAAAAACGAAGGGACGGAAAATCTAAAACGCTTGATAAAAAAACAAAGCCCACCCCTGTTAAAACAAAAGAAAAAACGTCAGTAATTATTCCAACTGTTTTTATAGGTATTTTTTTGAAAACTTTTGATAGAGAGAATAGAACTCCGAACAATCCACCTATTGCAATACAAGCAATAAAAATATAAAACTGATTTTTCGTTACGAACATTATTTCAACAGTTTTTTAATAAGTGGTTGCTTTTTTCCACCGTATTTTATTTCGTAAAAATCGCCTTCGGCTGACAAATTGCCAGAGCTTTTATTAAAAGAAGTAATGTTTATATTGTTTCCCATTATTCTTACCTTGCAATCGCAGACAGTTAAATTTAACATTTGAGAAGAATATCCGTCAACCGAATTAACTCCCGTCATATTAAGTCTTTTTCTCCCATCTAACTCTAATTTATCATTTAACATTTCTTCCATATAACACCTCTATATAGAATATGTTTTTTAGTCTCTCTATATGCAAAAAAACGGTCCTGAGACCGTTTTTTCTTTTTTATTTATTTATTCGGGAAGTTTCATATCGCCAAACTTAATCCACTCTTTCTTTCTCATAAACTCTGAAATCACAAAACTTAAAATTGCAGGCAAAACAAACAGACAGAATATTATTCCAAATACGGTTGAATAAATATTAGGTGTTGCTTCTATAACGCCGAATACACCAACAAGTCCGCTAGTTCCCATACCACCGCCGGAAGCATTACAATGCATATCAATAAGCACAGC
>JAKSOS010000046.1 GCA_024405475.1 Clostridia bacterium | reverse complement strand
ACGGTAATATGAAAATACAGAAGCTACTGTTTTTTGCTAATTTTATATCCATTATCGAAAGAAATAAATCATTGTTCCCAGAAAAAATAAGAGCCTTTCAAAATGGATGTGTTGTAGAGGAAGTAAGACTGCGTTATAAAAATGACTATATGTCCTTGTTTATGGATAGTAGAGAGTATAATCCAAATTTTACCCAAGAAGAATATGATATTTTAAATTTGACGATAGGATTATTTGGCCATTTATCTGCTAGGCAGTTGTCAGAATTAAATCATAGTTTTTCATTTTGGAAAAATGCATTTGAGAATTCAACAAATTGTTTTGGATACAAAAATAAAGAATCAGCAATAATATCGAAGGGTATGATGTTAAACGAAACACAACAAATGAAGACGATGATTGAAACATATAGGGCGAATCAAAAGTTATGTTTGAAAAAAGAAATAATTAATGGAGTTTCGTTTTTTTATGATAATTCTGTTAATATGGATGATGAAATAATAAACGAATTGGTTGAATTCTCTTTAACTGCGGAGGATTCGTCCTATTCTGTTTATAAAGAAAACAACAAGTTGGTTATTTACTAATGTATCAAGTAGGTCAAGCCATTTTTGGTAAAATAGGTTTTGTTGATGGACAAATCCCTGAATATGATCGGCCATATTTGATAGTTATGGTTAAAGATTACGAGTTAGGCATAATAACCGTTTCATCAACTCAAGGTAAAGAGCATAAACTACTTTTCCCAACCAATAAAAAATTAATTAACTATAATCCGCCCTTTTTGAAGCCGTCTTTTGTTAAATTGGATTCGTATCAAACTATTTCAATCGATCAAGCGGATGCAATGATTTTATTACAAAGTGGGAAGTGTTTAAACAATATTGAAATAAATGAAATAATTAACAGGTTAAGTATTTAAGTGTTGATCAAGATAAGTAAAAATTTCGTCATAAAGGCGGAATTTTTTTATGCAACATTTTGACCAACCGACACAACAATACCCGCGTCCAAACTGTAAAAAACAAAGGTTTGGACGCGGGCTTTTTGTTTTTAGTGTAGAATATGCCTTAATATCAAGGGGTGAAACTGTTTTCACTCCTTTTTGTTTTCGGTATAAGTCCATAGCAAAAACGTATTTTTCGGGGCTGTCTATACGTAAAAAATTCGGGGAATTTGGGGAATCGGGGTTTTTATTTTAATATCAGTTTTAATTTGTGATAAAATATGTTATAATAATAAAAATTATTTTTAAGGGAAAATAGGAGCAACTATGAAAAATAAAGCAACAAAATTGTTTATATCAGTAGCTTTAATTTTTGTGGCTATTGTATCTTTTGTTGCTTGCAAAAACAATAACGTTTCCGATAAAGAGATCTCTTCGTTACCCGATAAAGAAATTTCTTTAACAAATATTTACTTTTTCGTTGATGACGATCAGTATTGTGTTTTAACGTATTCGGATTCTTTTGAACTTCCATCAGCTCCACAAAAAGACGGCTACTTATTCGCAGGTTGGTTTTTTGATGATGGTGCATGGCAAAACCCCTTTAATGTTTTGACACTTTCAGATGATATGATTTCCGATACTGAAGAAATAAAAATATACGCAAGGTTCGTAATATATGTGTGTGAAATAGATGGAAATCAACACGAGTTTGAAAAGATTACGTTAAAACCTAACGGCTGTTTGGTGTCAGGTAAGGAAAAATATCAATGTAAACATTGCACTTATTTTTACGAGCAGATTACCGCACCTACGGGGCATAACGAAGTAGTTATAGATTCAGTAGAAGCTACTTGTACCGAAAACGGATATATAAAATACAAATGCTCTAATTGTCAAAACGAACGAACTCTAACTGTAAGCGCTGAAGGACATAGCGTTGATCCGATAACGAGGGAGTGTTCGCACTGTGATTATGCCGAAAATTTTGTTATAACATTTAATACCGACGGTGGAACTCCGATTGAAAAACACTACGTAAAATATAATCAACTTATAAGCGGAGAAATTGTTACGACAAAAGACGGTTATATTTTTTCGGGTTGGAAGAACGGCTTAGTGAATTTTAATATTGCGACGGATACAATTACAAAAGACATTACGTTAACGGCACAGTGGAAAATTATTTCACACGTAGTTTTTTCCGAGTCTTCCGAACCTAACAGAGAAATAATTTTTGGTACAAGTTTCAGTCTTCCAACGATTGAAAAAACAGGTTACACGTTTGGCGGTTGGAGTTATAACGGTATAAAAATTACTTCCGCAATTTGGGATATAGAGCAATCTAACGTGACGTTAGAACCGATATTTACGCCGAACAAATATACCGTAGAATTTCAACTGAATTCCGGTAGTATAAAGTCAACGACAATGAAAGTAACTTTCGGAGAAAAAGTGCAACTTCCAGTACCGACAAACGGAGTCGGCATTTTTGACGGTTGGTATTACGGCTCGGTAAAAATTTCGGATGGCAACGGTTTATCATTAACGGAGTGGAATATTCCCGATAGGGTAATTTTACACGATTTATGGATAAAAGAAGTTTCATGCGTAAACGATTTTGAAGATATAAGAAATAATACCGAAAGTTATATTACGTGGAAATTAACTAACGATATCGTAATGGCAAAAACGCCGTGGAATCCTATACAATATTTTATGGGAGTATTTGACGGAAACGGACATAGCATTGACGGATTAGTATTGACAGCTGATTCAATGACTACGTCAAACGATATAGGTTTATTTGGCACGTTAGACGACGGAGCAACAGTAAAAAATCTTACGTTAACTAACGTTGACGCAAAAATAGAAGACGTAAACAAAACTTATTCATTTGGAATAATAGCAGGTCGTGTAGGCGATAAAGCGTCAATTAAACAATGCACTGTAAACGGAAACGTAGTTTTGACAAAACAAGGTGATATGTTTACTATTTACGCAGGTGGCATTTGCGGAAAAATAGAATATGAGAGCGTAGATATTTCGTTTTGTAAGAATAACGCTTGCATAAGCGGAGGCACGTATACTGCTGGAATAATCGGATACGTTAGGCAATTATCTTTAAGTGATTGTGAAAACAACGCAAACATAAGTAATGCAGATTATGGTGCAGGTATTATATGTTATAGTGCAGAAAGCGTTGAAGTAGCAAAGTGCAAAAACGCCGGAGATATTTCAGCCTATATTTACGCAGGTGGAATTGTAGGTGGCGGAAAAACGATATACGTTGACCAAGCGGTAAATTACGGAGATATAACAGTTAGCGATATGAATAATAGTATGTATGGGGTTGGCGGAATTGTAGGTTCAACTGAAATGTTGCTTCTTGATAAAAATCCGACGGTAAGTGTATCGCATTGTTATAATATAGGACGTATTACTGGCTTAACAAAGTCTAAAGATGCGTCGTCGGGTAATGCCGGTGGAATAATAGGATTTAGTTATGAAGTTGAAGCTTATGAATGTTATAACGTTGGTTTTATTGATGGAACAAATTATGCAGGTGGAATTGCCGGGCTGTCAATAATATCTAACGTTACGGAATGCTTGAATATCGGAGAAGTTTCGGGAGTAATGAATTCTGCAATAACGTATAACGATATTTCAGGAACGATAAGCGGTTGTTATTATTTTAACAGTCAAAATTATGAAAAGGCTAATGCAACAAAAACAGTTTTAACGAAAGAAAAAGACTTTTATATAAAATCTTTACTTTGGGAAGAATATAACGAAAGCGAAAAAACGGGCTACTGGGTTTTTCACGAGAACTCGTATCCGACGTTGTTTTTTGAAAAAGGTTTAGAAAAAAATAGTATATAAATTATAAAATCGTTTAGCCTTTTTGCTAAACGATCATTTTGTTATTGTTATAATATTTTTAACTTTGACTTAAATAGTCAGCTATGTTATAATAATTAAAAGAACAAAAGGAAATGTAATAAAACTTAAATGTCAGAAGAAATTGTTTTTAGAAATGCAGAGAGAAATAAGCTGGCAAATTTTTATTGCAATATGATAGAAACCGTGATACAATAAAATTGAGAAAAGGTTTAAGCTCAGAAAAAGTTTACGAAAATCACAAGAGGAGAAACTATGAAAAAACTAATTAACTTGTTTTATTTACTTGCTATCGTATTGTTAGGTGTATTTATAGCGTTTTTAGTGGTTGATATAATTAAATATGACCCTGTTATCACAAGTGCACCCTTTTACGTTTGTATTATTTTAAGGGCAGTTGAATTTTTATTGCCGGCAATTATCTTTTTTTTAGTCGGATTGTTTTTAAGTAAAAAGATCAAAAAATAATAAATATTTATAAAGAACGTCGTATCGGAGAGATACGGCGTTTTTGATTTATAAAACACAAAAACACTATATAATCACTGATAATTATGTTTGTGTAGAAAAATATGAGAGTGCCATTCTACTTTTTTTATACAAAAACTGACTAAATATCACGCAAAAAAAGGCGAAATATGTTGACTAATTTATAAAAAAATAATAAACTTAATAGGCTATAAAAAGTACAAAGGAAGATGTTATGAAAATTGCTGTTTTTTGTGAAGTGTTAGGTGAGGCAAATAACGGAACGACGATTGCGGCGCTTAACTTAATTGATTATTTAAAAAAGAAAGGTCACGACGTAAGGGTTATTTGTCCTGATGAAGACAAGCGTGGATTAGAAGGCTATTACATTTTACCGAGCCACAAAAAAGATTTACTCGGGCTTATAACGAGAAAGAACGACATAATTTTGCCTATCTTTGATTCCAAAATTATGGAAGAAGCAATTAAAGACGTTGACGTGGTTCATTTTATGATACCGCTTTATATTTCAAAAAAAGCGTCTAAATTCGCACAGAAAAAAGGCAAGGTGATTACTGCCGGCTTCCATGCACAAGCTGAAAACGTTTCTTCGCACTTATTAGCGTTAAAATCAAAACTCGTTAATCATTTAATTTATAAATGGCAATATAAAAGTTTATACTCACGTGCAAACGCAATTCATTATCCAACGCAGTTTATAAGAGATATTTTTGAAGGACATATAAAAAAACAAACAAACGGTTATGTAATTTCTAACGGCGTAAACAGTATATTTAAGCCTATAAAAGTTGAAAAGCCGATTGAACTTAAAGATAAGTTTTGCATTTTATTTACGGGTAGGCTTTCAAAAGAAAAATCTCACATGGTTTTATTAAAAGCAGTAAGCAAGTCAAAATATAAAGATAAAATTCAATTATTATTTGCCGGAAACGGTCCATTACAAAAGAAAATTGAAAGATATAGTAAAAAGCATCTATCAAATCAACCCATTATCAATTTTTACAGTAGAGAAGAGTTGCTGAAAGTTATAAATTATTGCGACCTTTATTGTCATCCTTCTATTGCCGAAATTGAAGCGATTTCTTGTTTAGAAGCAATAACGTCAGGGCTTGTTCCTATCATTGCTAATTCTCCGCTTTGTGCAACGAAGTCTTTTGCTATTGACGAAAGGTGCTTATTTAAGGTTGAAGACAGTACCGACTTGGCAAGTAAAATTGATTACTTTATAGAAAATCCCGAAGAAGTTAAAAAACTTCGTGAGCGCTATTTAGCTGAAAGCGTTAAGTTTGATCAAGAAAACTGTATGAAGCAAATGGAAGAAATGTTTGAAAAGGAAATTTCAAGGAGAAAAGATGAAAACAAATAAACATTATCATTATTACTATTTTGACGAGGTAAATGATGATTTTGCTAATAACGGAATCGTAGGTCATCCGACTCCAAACGATTACGTATATTTGCCAAAGAATTTTTTCTTTAAGTTGTTTAAGCCTATCGTATATTATTTTATTCTTTTTATCGTTAAGGTAGCGTTTTTCTTTATGCCTATAAAATTTAAGAACAAAAAGGTATTAAAGACACGCAAAGAAAAAAAGAAAGGTTGTTTTATTTACGCAAATCACACCGGTTGGTTTATTGATGCGTGTTCCGGTCCTTACGGCACTTCTTTAAGACAATGTTATACCATCGTTCACCCTGATGCTATAAGTATAAAGGGAACTAAAACTTTGATGAAGTTCGTTGGGGCACTTCCCGTTCCTTCTACGCCAAAGTCATATATAAACTTTGTTAAAGCGATAGATGAGTTGTATGAAAAAGGAAAGGCTATCGTCGTTTATCCCGAAGCACATATCTGGCCAAAGTATAATAAGATAAGAGAGTTTCCGGCAACGTCTTTTAATTATCCTGCGAAACTCAATGCTCCAAGTTATGTAAAGACTACCGTTTATAAACAAAAAAAGAACGGAAAGGTAAAACCTGTAATTTTCTTTGACGGTCCATTTTATCCTAATATGGATTTACCGTTAAAAGAAAGGCAAAAAGATTTAAGGGATACGATTTTTTGCGTTATGAACGATAGGGTTAAAAAAGAAAACTCCGTTTTAGATTGTAGATACGAATATACCAAAGTAAATAATAAGGAAGAAGTTCGTTCTGAAATTTTTAAAAATAACAAAAAAATTGTTAAATAAGGAGAAATATGGTAAATAAAGAATTGTTAAAATTCAAAGAGTTAATGGTCAATGCCGAAAACTATATTTGGGCAAATCCGGAAACAGGTTGGAAGGAAGTTAAAACTAACGAATACTTAAAAAAAGAGTTTATTCGTCTTGGCTATAAACTTGATTGCTTTGAAAATACAACCGGCTTTACCACTACGATAGATACAGGTAGAAAGGGAAGAACGGTTGCAATATTTGCTGAACTTGATTCTGTTATTTGCCGTTCACACCCGGAATGCGATAAAGAAACGGGAGCAGTCCACGCTTGCGGACATAGTGTACAAACTGCGACCTTACTCGGAATTGCCGCTTTCTTTAAGGAAAAGGATGCGCTTGACGTATTATCGGGCAAAATTAAACTTTGCGTTGTTCCTGCCGAAGAAGGTGTTGAAATCTCTTTTAGAAAAGGGTTAAAAGAAAAGGGCATTATTAAGTATTATTCTGGTAAACAAGAGTTTGTCAGAAGGGGATTTCTTGACGACGTTGACCTGGCGTTTATGGTTCATACAACGGAAAAAGAAAATGATAGAGTTCATTTTCATTTAGATTTTGGTCACAATGGAGTTATAAGAAAGATTTCAACCTTTAAGGGTAAGGCTTCTCACGCAGCAAATGCGCACGAAGGAATAAACGCATTAAATATTGCATCTAATGCAATTAGTGTTGTAAATAATGTAAGGGAAACTTTTCAAGAAAAAGATTTTATCAGATTTCACTCAATTTTAACAAAGGCTGGCGATGTTGTAAACACAGTTCCGGATACCGTTATTATGGAAAGTTACGTAAGGGCTTCTTCAACTAAGGTTATTATGGAAACTAATAAAAGAATAAACAGGGCTTTAGCAAGCGTTGCTTGTGCTTTCGGCGGAAATGTAAATATTGAAGATGTTCCGGGTTCGCTTCCGCTTAACGATAATATGGAATTAAATAAAGTTGCAGGCGAAGTTTTAGAAAGCCTTTATGGAAAAGATGGATACTATCAAAAAACTACATGGAATACCGGTTCAACCGATATGGGAGATATCGCTTGTATAGTCCCTGCAATTCACGCTTACGTTCATTGCGCAAAAGGTACTAGCCA
>JAKSOS010000045.1 GCA_024405475.1 Clostridia bacterium | reverse complement strand
GTCCCAACTCGTCAATTTCAAGCATTTTTAACGACGCTTTTGCATCGGATAATTCTATCGTGCTATGACCTTTTACTATTGAATAATCCCTTACTCTTTTTAACAGTCTATTTGCAATACGTGGTGTGCCACGTGAACGCTTTGCAATTTCAACAGAAGCTTGTTCGTCTATTGATATATCAAGCATTTTAGCAGAGTTCATAACGATTTTTGCCAACTCTTCTACCGAATAGCACTCTAACCTGCATAAAAGCCCGAATCTATCACGAAGCGGTGTTGAAAGCATGCCTGCTTTCGTAGTTGCTCCGATTAAAGTAAACTTGGGAAGTGGCAACTGAACGTTTTTTGCAGACGGCCCTTTTCCTATAATAAAATCAAGAGAAAAGTCTTCCATCGCAGGATATAAAATTTCTTCTACGTTGTGATTTAATCTATGAATTTCATCAATGAATAAAACGTCCCTTTCGTTTAAATTAGTCAATATTGCCGCTAAATCTCCTGCCCTTTCTATTGCAGGTCCACTCGTAACTTTTATCTGCGTTCCGAGTTCGTTTGCAATTATGTGCGCAAGTGTGGTTTTACCTAACCCTGCAGGGCCGTATAACAAAACGTGGTCAAGCGAATCGCCACGCATTTTTGCTGCGGCAAGCGATACGGCTAAATTGTCTTTTACCTTCTCTTGACCTATATAGCCTTCCATTGATTTTGGACGGAGAACGTTTTCTATTTCGTTTTCAGTCTCCGCCATTGTACTTGTAACTAATCTCTCTTCTTCTTCCATATTTCCCTATCTTATATGCTTTATTGCGTAAGTCATTAACTCTTCAATAGTTTTTGCACCTGATTGTTTGGCTTCAGCTATTGCCTTTTCACTCTCTTTATTAGTAAATCCCAAACTCATTAAAGCGATAAGTGCATCTTTATCGCTATCGTCTAATTTTACTTCTTCCGTATGCGCCACGCTTACCGAACTTTCTTCTTCGCCTGCAACCACCTTTTCACGGAGTTCTAATATAATTCTTTCAGCCGTTTTTTTGCCAAGCCCTTTTATTGCGGAAAGTCCCTTAATATCACTCGTTGCAATCTTTACCGCCAAATCGGTTAATGCCATGTTAGACAATATGCCGATTCCCATTTTCGGTCCAACACCGCTAACCGATATGAGTTTTAGAAACATCGCTTTTTCTTCTGAACTAATAAATCCGTATAAGTTCACTCCGTCTTCTCTCACTGCCATATACGTATAAACTGCACCGCCGTTGTTTTTTACCAAACTTTCAAGTGCAGAAGCAGAACAAGTTATCTCATAGCCTATACCGCTATTTTCTAATAAAACTACGCTATCATTAACGCTCAATAAATTTCCCTTAACGTATCCTATCATAATACACCTACTAAATCTTAAATAATCCGCCGAGTTTGTTTGTGTTTGCGTGGCACAACGCAACTGCTAATGCATCCGCTGCGTCATCAGGTTTAGGAATGGATTTTAATGACAAAAACGTCATTACCATTGATTGAATTTGATGTTTTTCCGCCCTTCCATATCCCGTTAATGCTTGCTTGATTTGTAAAGGTGTATATTCATAAATCTTTCCGCAAGACTTTACTGCCGTTAAAAGTGTAACTCCCCTTGCGTGTGCAACGTTTATACCTGTTGTAACGTTTTTTGCAAAGAATAATTCTTCTATCGCAATTTCGTCAGGCTTAAACTTTTCTATAACCTGTTTAACACCCTTTTCTATTAAACACAATCTTTCAGGAAGTGCAACCCCTTTTGGTGTGGATATAATGCCATAGTCAATCATTTTAACCTTGCCTTTAAGGTCTTTTTCTATTACGCCGTATCCTAACGTTGCAAGTCCTGGGTCAAACCCTAATATTATCATAATTACATTATATTTATAAATGTATAAAAAGTCAATTAAATACCCTAAAATAAAACTTTACTTTCATTTGCCTTTTTGTTGATTTTATTACGAAAAGCGTTTATAATACAATAGTAATTTTTATTAGAAAGGTGGTTCTATGAAAAAAACAACGCTAAATTATTAAACGAAAAAAAACCTAACAGAATTAAACTTTACGGCATAATTTTAGGCATTATCACCGCATTTTTACAACACGGTTTTTACCTTTTAGGACACGGCATCTCGGTTTTACTTGAAATTCCCGTTTACTTTAACCCTAAAATCCCTGCTATTGATGACGCTTTTAAGGTCGTTTCGGTTTTTATCATTCCATACGTTTGGGCTTACGCTTTTTGGGCAATGGCTCCTATGGCTGTTTCTAAATGCGAAAATAAACACTTTTTTAACTACCTTGCAACATACCTTTTTGCGTGCGTTATAGGTATGATTATGCTCATATTTATTCCAACACAAATGGACAGAGTTGCCGAAGGATTATATAACGATAATCCACAAGGATTTACAAATAAATTATTACAATTTTGGTATAGCCTTGACGGGACTAAAATGGCATATAACCTTTTCCCGAGTTTTCACTGCTTAAACAGTACGGTATCTTATCTCGGCGTTAGAAAAAGAAAGGAAATTCCACTTTGGTATAGGATATATTCTTTCGTTATGATGATTACCGTATTTTTAGCAACGCTATTTGTTAAACAACATTATTTCTTAGACATTATAGGCGGTGCAGGAGTCGCAATTATTTGCTACGTAGTTTGTATGAAATATAATCTCGGTAGAATATTCAATAAGCCGATAGAGTTTTTTAAGAAACTTTTTACAAAGAAAAAATAGTTAAAAATTGAAAATTAAAAGCGAGTAAACTTAAAATGTTTACTCGCCTTTTTTTGTAAAAATATTGCGGAAAGTTAGGGATTCTTTCTTGTTCTTTGCGAAACAAATCATTAAACTTTTATTAATGTTTCGCAAAGAACTTCGGTCACCGCTTAAAACAATGGGTGTCCATTGTTTTATCGGCTACGCCGTCGCTATTTCAAATCCCTAACTACTTATTATCTGTTCCAAATACATAAGGGGAACACCTTTAGTGTTCCCCTTATGTATTTGGCGGAAAGTTAGGGATTCGAACCCCAGAAGGCTATGAACCTTAACGGTTTTCAAGACCGCCGCATTCAACCGCTCTGCCAACTTTCCATTTTTTTATTCACTTGTTATTATTTAATAAATGAAAACCGTTACACGGTTTGACGCTCGCTTTAAGCTCGCTATTCCGTCGCTATCGCTCCTTACAAGACACGCAAGCATCATTGACAAAGATTCTTACGACTTTTATATATTACTATTTTTTTCCAAAATACGCAAGCGTTTTTTAATACTATTTTTCTAAATCGGAAAATTTTACAATCTCCACTTTAGATTGCTTAAACAATTCCATTGCAAATTCGTCAGGATAACCGTTTTTAAATATTACCTTCTTTATACCTGAGTTTATTATCATTCTCGTACATATTACGCAAGGTTGATGAGTTACGTACATAACTGCACCTTCTAAACTTATTCCGAGTTTTGCCGCTTGTATTATTGCGTTTTGCTCTGCGTGAACTGCATAGCAGACTTCTTGCATTGTGCCACTTGCAATGTTTCTTTCCCTTCTTAAACAAACGCCCCTTTCAGCGCAACTTTCAATTCCGCTTGGCGCTCCGTTATAACCTGTTGTCAATATCCTTTTATCTTTAACGATAACTGCGCCTACGTGTCTGTTTTCTTGATAACAACTTGACCACTCTGCAACAGTTTCGGCTAAATTCATAAACCTACTATCCCACTTGTCCATATCATCACCTATTTGTTTTCTTTTTTTACCATTTTTTCAAGTTCTTTCATAAATGATGTCGTATCCGTAAAAGAACGATAAACCGAAGCAAATCTTACGTATGCTACCTCATCTATATCTTTTAGCCCTTCACATACCATTTCACCTATTTCTTTGCTTGAAATTTCTTCTACCAAAGAATTGTAAATCTTCTTTTGAATATCATCTACGAGTTTATCTATTTTAGCAGAAGGAACAGGTCTTTTTTCACACGCTTTTATTATACCTGCTTTAACTTTATTCGGATCAAATGCTTGTCTTGCTCCGTTCGTCTTTATAACAAATATAGGAGTGTTCTCAACCGTTTCGTACGTAGTAAATCTCTTACCACATTCCATACATTCTCTTCTACGGCGAATAATTGTTCCGTCTTCAGCAGAACGAGAATCAATTACCTTGCTGTCTAAACAACCACAATACATACACTTCATAAAAATTTTCCTTTTGCGATAATATATTTTTATTTTTTCCGCATACTAAACATAAATATGCGTACGTTTTTTATTATTTTTTCCGCCGTCTATTTTGTTGCCATAAATATTTACGGCGTTATTTTACTTAAATTTCAAAAAAAATCTATTGAAGAATTAGACGAAGATTATTCCGTAAGCAACTTTAAAATTTTACTTGCGGGTTTTCTTGGAGGTGCACTCGGTATTTACACCTTTATGTTTATTTTTAAATATAAACTTAAAAATCTTGTCTTTATGATTTTAATGCCACTGTTTTTTTCTATAACGCTGACTATCTTTATTCTTCTTATACGTTCCGGCTACAATATCAGAAATTTTAATCTAAATCGTTAATCACTTGCGGAAGAGCATTTACAAAATCCATAGCGGTAACGGTATATTCGTTTGCTTTTCTTACCGCTTCTTCGCCCGCTTTACCGAAAATAAAACTTGCTGTTGTGACGCAATCAAAAAACTCTTTTTTTCTCGCTAACAATCCACAAAGTATTCCGCTTAAAACGTCTCCGCTACCTGCTTTTGCCATACCACAGTTTCCCGTAGTATTCAAATACACTTGTTTTCCGTCTGTTATAACACTAACAGCACTTTTTAGCAAAACAACAACGCCATATTCCTTTGCAAAACTCTTTGCATTAGTAATGGGGTCGCTTATAATATCTTCTTTTTTTGTCTTTGAAATAGTGGCAAATTCGCCTATATGCGGAGTTATAACTACTTCGCACTTTTTATCTTTTAAAACTTCCTTTCCGTATTTTGAAAGAGTGTTTAATCCATCTGCGTCAATCAAAAGTCTTCCCGTGTAATTTTTTAGTAAATAACAAATGATTTTATAGTTTTCCGAAGTAACACCCATACCCATACCAACGGCAATAGAATCAGTTTTTAGGAAATCTCTTAAAATAGATTCGTTAAACTTAAAATAACCTTTTTCTTCATCACACTCGCTTATTATACACTCTGGGTTTAGTCCGCAAACGCTGTTAAACAAACACTTTGGAATAAGAATATTAGCATATCCGTTTCCCATCTTTAACGAAGTTAACGCATTGAGAGATAAAATAGCACTGCCGGAATACTTTTTGCTTCCCCCTATGATAAGAGTTTTTCCGAAGCAACCTTTGTGCACGTTCCTCTTTCTTTGTTCAAAAAACTTTTTTGAGTCGCTACCCGTTAGCCTATTTGCATAGTCATCTCCCCAAATGCTGATTCCTATATCTTTAGCGACAACTTCGCCGGAATAATCGGGGCCGTCTCCTAAAAAATGACCTAACTTATATTCTTGTATTGCGACAGTTAAGTTAGCCTTAACGGCAACGCCCATAACCTTACCGGTATTTCCGTTTAAGCCACTTGCTATATCGCATGAAACGACATACGCACCACTACTATTTATCTTTTCTATTGCAGTTTTGTATTTGCCTTCTACGTTACGGTTTAAGCCGGTACCGAAAATGCAATCTACAATAATATCAAACTTTTTATCTAAAACCTTAAAGATACCGTTAGCAACGGTCATTGTGGCAACCGTAAAGCCGTGAGTTAACGAAAGCGCTTTGGCAATTACCTTTCCGTCATCTCCGTTATGACCTTTGCCGATACATACTAAAACTCTACCACCAAACAATCTCTTTTTAATTTCGTTGGCAACGGCAAGTCCTGCTCTTTCGGTTAAAATCTCTCTCGTTAATCCGAGATTATTTATCGTATATTCGTCAGCAGAACGCATTTGTTCAACCGATAATATTCTTTCCATTATAAATCTTCCTTAATTTTAGATAACGCTTCATCCACTTCGTCATAAGAAAATCCACGCCCTAACAAGTATCTATAAGTTTTAGAAAGCGTTTCCGTATTTATTTCTTTATTTCTTAATCTTTTTACCGCTAAATTATAAGCGTCTTCTTTTGAATTTATATTCGCTTGCTCGTAAGCACACTCTATATCTTCTTTTTTTACGCCTTTGCTCATCAATTTATAAGCGGAAAGTTTCTTTCCTTGCGTTTTAGAAGTGCTTTCAATATATCTCGTTGCGTAAACCTTATCGTCTATATATCCGTACTCTTTAAGCTTATCTATAGCGTACCACACGGCGTCAAGCGAAAACTCTTTTTTAAGTAAATACGTCTTTACCTGCGATTTGGTTTTTAACGCTTTACTGATATAATTTATCGCTTTATTTAACGCATCTTTCTTCTCGCCTTCTGCAATTATCTCTTTTAGCGTTTTTTCATCAATCTCTAAACCTACTTTTAAGTGAAATTGCATAGCGGTTTCTATCGTGATGCCTTTATAAAACTCTCCGTCAACAAAAATATTGCATCTGTCTTTATGCTTTTCTTGTACGGTTAAAGAGGTAATTTTCATTATTTATCACCAAAATCACGATAACAAATCGCATTTTCCTTATACGGTTTATTTCCCTTAAAAATATCAGACACCATTTTATCAAAGTCTTTTAAGCACTTGTCTTCGTTTTTAACTGCAACAAATACTTTTACCTTTTCATTAAAATCAGTATCTATTATTGTAAAACCGTATTTTTCCACCCCGAGTAAAAGCTTTGAGTATCCGTCGTAATCGGTGGATATTTCATAATTTACCGCTTCTACCATGTGAGATATTTTTGCATTTTCTATACATTCGCTGACGGTACCGCCGTAAGCCCTTGTAAGACCACCCGTACCGAGTTTAATTCCGCCAAAATATCTGACAACAACCGCAATAGTTTTATACAGCCTTTTATTCTTTAATACGTTGAGTATCGGTAGTCCTGCCGTACCTTGCGGTTCACCTGCATCGGAAAACTTTTGATTTAACCCTTTATCGTCCGCAATGAAAGCGTAGCAACTGTGATTAGCGAGAGAGTGCCTTTTTCTTATCTCTTCTATATAAGATTTTGCTTCGTCTTCGTTTTCAATGTTTTTTATATAGGCAATAAACTTTGATTTTTCAATGACAACGGTATATTCGGTTTCTTTTTTTACTGTGTAATATTCGTTCATTTAAGAATAATCTTTATGTGAGATTTCTTTCCCTTATGTAAAATAAATTGTCCCTTTGCTTTTAATTCTTCCGGAATTTTACCAAACGGTTCGGTAATTTTTATCTCGTCTAAACTAACTGCGCCACCCTCAATAAGTCTTTTACCTTCGCCCTTTGATTTAGCAAGGTTTGCCAAAACCAAAACGTCTGCAACAAGCTCGGTATTTTTATCTATTTCAACCGAAACCATATCGGCTTCACTACCTAATCCGAAAGCCGCTTTTGCTTGGCGCTCTGCTTCTAAAGCCTTTTGTTCGCCATGAACGAGTTTCGTAACTTCAAAAGCCAAACGCTCTTTTGCTAAATTCATTCTTTCGTCGTTATATTTTGTTAGTTCTTCTATTTCTTCTAAATCCATAAAGGTTAAAAGACGCATACACTCAGCAACTTTAACGTCTTCTACGTTTCTGAAATATTGATAGAAATCGTAAACCGAACACTTATTTTCATC
>JAKSOS010000044.1 GCA_024405475.1 Clostridia bacterium | reverse complement strand
TAACAATATATTGATTAAATATTTATAAAATACACTATATATTGTGGTTTATTCGTTCTAAAACACATAGCGTTTCTATGTGTTTGGTTTGGGAAAACATATCAAACGGTTTTACCGATTTTATACTGTATCTCGGTTTATAGTTTTCCACTCTCTTTATTTCCGTGCCAAAAACTACTAAACTACCTACTATTAAACCTATATCTCTTGCTAAAGTAGATGGTTTACAAGATACGTACACGATTTTATCTATATCGCTTTTAATTACCGCATCTATTACCGAAATGTCGCACCCCTTTCTCGGTGGGTCTAAAACAAGTGTGATTTTTTTATTTAATTCTTTTTGCTCTTTTATAACCTTCGGCAAAATCTCGGCACAATCACCGCAATAATTTTTCATTTTATCGCTAAGTCCGTTTGACTTTGCTATTTCGTCGGCAATATCAACCGCTTCTTTTATTATTTCAATACCTATCGCGCCTTGCGTTTTTTGGGCTAATATTGCAGTCATAAGTCCCGCACCGCTATATGCGTCTATTACCGTTGAATTAGGTTTTTCGCTCACTTCATTACAAACCGCAGAATATAATTTTTGACAAACGGAAGGATTTACTTGCATAAAACTCCTTACGCCTATTTTGTATTTTATTCCAAGCATTTCAGAAGAATAATCGTTATTGCCATAACAAAGTCTGAAATCGTTTCCATATACAAAATTAGTTTTGTTATCGTTGATATTAAGAAATAACGAAAACTCTCCTTTATGAAAACTCTTTATTATTTCAATAAGTCTATCAACGTGTTCTAACGGCTTTGGACAAACTACCGTGATAATAAGTTTTCCATCAATTTCCTTTACAGCAATTTCTCTTAAATCACCTGAGAAATCTTGTTCGTTATACCCTTTTAACTTAAATTCGTTTATATATGAATAAAAGGCTGAAATTATGTTTTTAGTCCACTCGGGATTTATAGGACAATCTTCAATCTCTATAATTCTATGTGAATTTTCTGCGTAAAACCCTATTATTGTTTTGCCGTTTATCTCTCCGACCGGCAGTTGAAGTTTATTTCTATATCTATACTCGTTAACGCCTTTAATCGTAGGCAATACTTGTACGTCTAAACCAGCAATTTTTCTAAAACAAGTCGTTATTTTATTCTCTTTTAGCTTTAATTGTTCATTATATCTTAAATGTTGAAGTTGACACCCTCCACACTTAAAAAATACCGGACATTTCGGTCTAACCCTATCGTCGCTCGGAGTAAATACTTCTAAAACTTTACCGTAAGCACACTTTGACGTAACCTTTAAAATTCTATATTTAATTTTTTCAGTAGGCAAACTAAACGGAATAAATATCGGTTTGTTTTCTTCTATTAAAACGCCTTCACCATCCATTCCGAGATTTGATACAATGCCTATTTTTTCTTCGTTCTTTTGCATTATTGTCCTTTAATTATTTTTGGTAAGTAGTAATCTAATAATCTTTTTACAACAACTATAAATCTATCAAACAAAAAGTAAAATATAACGCCTATTACAGCGATGGTTATATATAAGTAATCCATTATAAACGCTATTTTTTCTGTAAGTTCATCAAATTCAATTTTCATTACGAAAGTATAATAAAAATATATTCCGTAAATTACGCCTACGCACCAAATAAGCCCTATAATCATAAAAATAATTTTATTAAACTTTTTATCTATTGCACGCATTTTTACTATAGGATATATTCCGAAAAAAACAAAGTAAGAAGGAAAAACTATTGATAAAATATTAAATCCCGAAATAATAAAAGCAATAACTCCACCTGCAATATAGCAAAGAAAACAACCCTTGTATGATTTATAGTACAAGGGTAATAAAATAAATGCCGACGCTATTATTATTGTGAATACGTCTGCAAACTCTATATAAGCGCCTATCGTCAACAAAATTGCGACAAAAGACGCACTGATTGCAGAAAGCGCTAAAACTTTATTTTTCATTTTTTAATGGCAACACATATTACATAACATATCCATACAACACCAAGTTGCACAGAAAGAAAAACAATCGTTAAGCCCAGATCCACCCATTTGTCTATTTGCATTATCGTTTGCTTGGCTATTTGAATAATTTGCATTTCCCGAGTGGAATTGACTATTATTATAATTTATTTTTTGATTAAGTTTTGTATATGCTTCTTTATATTTACTATTGCTCGGATCCATTTGCATAGCGATTTCAAGTTGTTTTTTACTTTCGTTAATCCAGCTTTTCTTATAAAAAATTACAGATTGAAGATAATGCCACTCAGCATCTCTATCAACAACGTTGTCAAGTTTTTCTTGTGCTAACGTGTAATCCCTGCTTTTGATAAGCTTTTCTATTTCTTCATAACTTATCGTCGTATTGCCATTTTTTATATTTTCTGCACGATATTCTTTAATTTCGTTATACGCATTTTCTAATTTGGTCAAATTTTTTGCAGCTTCGTTTCCGGCATCTCCTTCTAAAAACCTATCCTTTGAGTATTTATTTTTTAACTTTTCGTATGCCTTTTCAATTTCTTCATCAGTTGCACTTTCATTGATTCCTAAAATGTCGTAGTATTCTTGCATTTTTTACTCTCCATTATGTTTTTCGTTTTTTGAATTATTCCCTTATTCAATATATTATCCGTTAAATCGTGATTAAAATTATACTTAATTTTCTTGTTTGCTTCTACAATTTCGTTTATCGTAAACCCGAATATTTCAAGCAGTTCTTTACCCTTTTCTTTTATTAAAGATTGTTTGTCTAAAATGTCGGGATAAGAATTAACAAGCACGTTAAAACTCTTTTTCCTTTTATCTTTATCAAAATCGTCTAATGCGTCTATTAAATAAATCCACTTGCCTAAGTTATACGATAAATTATTTATTTCTTCGCTGGCGTTATTATCTAATAATTCGTTTACGATTTCTTTTATCATATTCCCGAATGAATCGCAAACTATATCAATACTATCTAAATTTTTCTTTTCTTTTTCTTGAAGGTCAGCATAGTTTTTATTAACTATTTCTTCTAATTTCGGCTCTTGCTTTTTTGCCCTTTTATAAGAAGACTTAAAGAACAATGCTAACGCCTTACTCTTATTCTCATCGCTGATATTATCTTTAAGTTTATAATAACCCAAAATAACGTTAAGAGTGCCTATTCTTTTTGACAACTCGTCCACTTTTGCTACGGGACGCTTTTTTAAGTGATGAATTATACAATGCTCTTTTTTCACATCTAAATCTTCGCCACGAACGTTATGCAAAAATAATGACAAAAACGTTAAATCGTAGTTAAGCAAAAACCTGCCCTTTTCTCCGCAAGTCTTTCCTATACTTTTACACAATCCACAGTAAGTAGCCTTGTATAATGCAACGTCTTTTACGTATAAATTAGGTAAGTCCGTCGTTATATATCCAAACATCTTAATTCCACTTTCTTGGAACAAGTCCAACTTTCTTATATACTTTATTTACCGTCTTATAAGCAATTCTCTCTGCTCTTTCAGCACCGTTTTTCAATACTTCGTCTATATAATCTTTATTCGCTAAAAGTCTTTCTTTTTCTAATCTTATAGGTTCTACGATATCTGCAACGGCTTCGCCTACTTTTAGCTTAAACTCGCCGTACATTTTACCTTCAAACTCTTTTTCGGCTTGCTCTATCGTTATATCTTTACATGCCGAATAAATCGTTAATAGATTGCTTATTCCGGGTTTACTTTCATCAAAAACAATTTTATTATCAGAATCGGTTACTGCACGCTTAAACTTTCTGATAATCGTATCTTTATCATCATTCATTGAGATAAATCCGTTTTCGTTTGCATCTGATTTACTCATCTTTTTTTCGGGCTCTGTTAAACTCATAACCCTTGCTCCGTTTTTACCGATATAACCTTCCGGAACTTTAAACGTTTCACCGTATCTATTGTTAAATCTTATAGCCAAGTCTCTTGCTAATTCTAAGTGTTGTTTTTGGTCTGCACCTATCGGAACTAACTCAGTTTGATAAAGCAAAATATCTGCCGCCATTAAAACAGGATAATCCATTAAACCCATATTTATATTATCTTCGTGCTTTTTGCTCTTATCCTTAAATTGCGTCATTCTTGAAAGTTCACCCGGATAGCAAATTGTATTGAGTATCCATGCAAGTTCGGTATGCGCCGAAACGTGTGATTGCGCAAACAATATAGATTCATTTGGGTCTATACCACACGCTAAATAAAGTGCCGTTAATTCATAAGTATTCTTTCTTAAATTAGCAGGCTCTTGTTTTACCGTTAAAGTATGTAAATCTGCAAGTGAAAAAATACTTTGATAATCGCTTTGAAGTTTTTTAAAATTTCTTAATGCTCCTAAATAATTACCTATCGTAAGTATTCCACTCGGTTGAATTGCACTGAATAATATCTTCTTTTCTTCCATTTTTTCTTACCACTCTTAATTTAACTTTAATCTTTTTTTATAAAATCCAACACGCATTTTGATAGATTATCTTTATCTTCAACGTGAGTAAATCTCGGTTTTTTATTCTTTAATTCCAAAATTTGTTTTGGAATATCTAATGCCGAAATCTCGTGTAATTTTTCGGTAGCCGTAAATGCATCCGTAATATTTTTACCTTCTATTGCCTTATATACGTTTTGCGGGAACTTATAAGGGCTTGCAGTAGATAATATTATCGTTGGCAATTTGCTCTTTGAATAATTTATATACTTTTTAGCAACGCACTCTGCTACAGCCGTGTGAGGATCTAATACATATCCGTATTCGTCAAAGAAACTATTTATTTCTTCAAAACATTCTTCTTCGTCGCAATAATCCGCATAGAAGTTTTGACCTGCTTTTTTCAATTCTTTATCGGATATTGAATACTTACCGTTATTTTTCAACTCTGCCATTCTCTTTTCGGTTAAAGCATAATCTCTATCGGACAATTCAAATAAAAGTCTTTCTAAATTGCTTGAAACTAAAATGTCCATAGATGGAGATGCCGTCTTAAAGAACTCTCTGTTTTTATCGTAATTGCCGTTTGCAAAAAACTCCGTTAAAACGTTGTTTGAATTAGATGCACAAATAAACTTTTCTACAGGAAGTCCCATGCGATATGCGTAATAACCTGCTAATATATTTCCGAAATTGCCCGTTGGAACGACAAAGTTTACTTTATCGCCGAGTTTGATTTCGTTTGATGCAACTAAATCTAAATATGCCGAAAAATAATATGCAACTTGTGGAACAAGACGACCGAAGTTAATTGAATTAGCACTTGACAAAACAACGTTTTGTTCTTTTAATAAAGCGTTAAACTTTTCATCGGAAAAAATCTTTTTAACCGCAGTTTGACAATCGTCAAAGTTTCCTTTAACACCTACTACGTTTACGTTGTCCCCTTCTTGAGTAGTCATTTGTAGTTTTTGCATATCGGAAACTCCGTCTGACGGATAAAATACCATAATCTTAATGCCTTGTTTATTACAAAAACCCGACAATGCTGCTTTTCCAGTATCTCCACTCGTTGCAACTAAAATAAGTATTTCTTCTTTTATGCCGGACATATCAGAACCCTTTCTTAATAAATGTGGCAATAGTGTTAATGCTATATCCTTAAATGCAAGCGTAGGTCCGTGGAATAATTCCAAAATAAACAAGTTATCGTCTATTTTAACAACCGGTGCCGCATCGTTATCTTCAAATTGAGAATAGGCTTTTTTACAAGCGTCTTCTAATTCTTTACTATCGTATTCTTCTAAAAACTTTCCTATTACGAAAGACGCACGCTCAAAATAATCTTTAGTTAATAAATCTTTTAAGTCTGCCTTTATATTAGGGAAAGTTTCAGGCACAAACAATCCGCCGTCGCTTGCTAAACCTTTTGCTATAGCTTCGCCGGCATTTTTAGCTATTGATTTTCCTCTCGTGCTTAAAAATTTCATATTAGTAATTTGCTCCAAAAAAATAATAGTTGGAAAACTCCAACTATTATTTTACACTATTTTTATATAAAACACAACTAATTGATATATTTTAATATATATACGTATGTTATTGTATATTTATTTTGACGCAATTTAGTCCTTTATGTAAATTATTCCGCTAAACTAAACAACTTTTTATAAAAGTCCTTGTCAATTTTACGGATTATATTTACAAGTTCATCATCACCCATAACGCTACATCTTCCGTTAGCATATTCAGCATCAACCATTTCTTTTATCTTTGCTACCATAGGGTGAGTTTTTTCAATCTTATTCTTATCTGCAAGTTCAAAATAATCGTTAATCCAGTAAGCAATACCTGCAAGACCACTCGTATTATTAATAGAAACGTGTAAAGGTCTGTTTAACATTTTTTTAGTATCAAAAATATTGTAAATCTCTTCGTCTTTTAACAATCCGTCTGCGTGGATACCTGCTCTTGTAGAGTTGAAACTTCTACCTACGAACGGTGTTCTCGGTGGAATTACGTATCCTACTTCTTTTTCAAAATAGTTCGCAATATCCGTTATTGCCGTAAAGTCCATACCGTCGTTCGTACCCTTAAACGAAGCGTATTCAATAGCCATTGCTTCTACAGGGCAGTTTCCCGTTCTTTCACCTATACCTAAAAGCGAACAGTTTACTGCTGCACATCCGTAAAGCCATGCCGTATCTGCGTTTGTAACAACCTTATAAAAATCGTTATGTCCGTGCCACTCTAATTGAGAAGAAGGAACTTCTGCATAGTGGTGCAATCCATATATGATACCCGGAACACTTCTCGGCATTGCTGCTCCCGGGAAGTTTACGCCAAATCCTAACGTATCGCATGCACGAATCTTAATAGGAACTCCACTTTCTTTAGACAATTTCATAAGTTCCGTAGCAAAAGGAACTACGAATCCGTAAAAATCTGCTCTCGTAATATCTTCAAAGTGACATCTCGGTTTTATTCCTGCACTTAACGCATCTTTAACTATACCTAAATACTTATCTAATGCTTGACTACGTGTTAAATTCATTTTCTTAAAGATATGGTAATCCGAACAACTTGTTAAAATACCCGTTTCTTTAATATTCATTTGCTTAACGAGTTCAAAGTCCTTGGAATTTGCCCTTATCCAGCTTGTAATTTCAGGAAACTTTAATCCTAAATCCATACAAGCTCTAACAGCTTCTCTATCTTTTTCAGAATACAAAAAGAATTCAGATTGACGAATTATACCTTTTTTACCGCCAAGTCTTGACATCAACTTGAAAATTTCTTTAATTTGTTCAACGGTAAACGGTGAAACAGATTGTTGACCGTCACGGAAAGTAGTATCTGTAATCCAAATTTCTTCGGGCATTGACATAGGAACGTTCCTTTGGTTAAATATAATCTTTGGAACGTTATCATAATCAAAAACATCACGGAAAAGTTGTGGTTCATCTACGTCTTGTAATGAATAACTATATAACTTTTCTTCAAGTAAATTTGTTTTCTTATTCTTCTCTATCATATTACTTTAACTCCTTTACAAAATCTTTTAATCTCTTAACACCTTCTAAAATATCTTCTGTTGAAACCGTGTACGAAATTCTTATACACTTATCGTCGCCGAATGCGATACCCGGCATTACTGCAACTCCGTATTTTAACGCTTCGTCTGCAAAAGACAACGAACCGTCTATTACCCTTCCGTTTATTGATTTTCCATAGTATGCTGAAACGTCAATGAATATGTAAAATGCTCCGGAAGGTTTTGCAGAAACAAATCCGTCTGCTTCTGCGATGATCTGGCCGGCCAGAACCATGTCGCCTTTT
>JAKSOS010000043.1 GCA_024405475.1 Clostridia bacterium | reverse complement strand
ACGGTAAGGATATTCTACACGAGAAACGGTATAGAAGGATCTGTTCAAATGACTGTAAAGAATTATAGATTCTGCGATACAGGAAAATAAAAATAGAAAAAAATAAAAAATCGGGGCGACTTTATGCGTCCCGATTTTTTTGTTAGGTTAGATTATTTGCAACCACAGTTATTATTACCACAGCCAAATAAACTGCCACCCTTATTGCAACAACAAAGAATAAGAAGTGCAATAGGCAAACAATAGCAACTGTTAAAGATGCCATTTAAGCATCCACATTTTGCGAGAAGGATTACGAGTAAAATAATCAAAATCCAAAGGCAACAGTTGTTTGAAAAAAGTGTATCAAAACATCCGTTCATAAAAGTACCTCCAAAAGTGTAGCCCTCGCCTATGTAAATATTGTTTCGGCGAAGGAGTTTTATATTATCAATATAATCAATAGCGACTAAAAATGTGAAAATGCATAGTATTTTAATTGCTATCAAAAAAAAATTGTGTTAAAATAAAGGGGATTAAAAGTCAGCTTATTATACAACAGATATTCTATTTATAGAAATTTGATTGGAGGCTATTATGAATAAGAGTGCAAAAACAGTTGCTTTTTTAGGTGTTTTTGGTGCGTTGATATTTGTGGTTTTACTTTTAGAAACACAAGTATTTGCAGCAATTTTACCTGTTTCGCCTTGCTATTTATCTTTGCCGTTAGCAATATCATTGTGTTTATACGGCGATTATAAAAATATGTTTATCGGTGGAACGATTTTAGGATTATGTTCGTTTATAATGTCCTTTATGTTTCCGCAATTTATAATGTTTGCAAATCCATTGATATCGGTATTGCCGAGATTATTACTCGGAATAGTTGCATATTTTGTTTGCGAATTAGCAAAAATCATATTTAAAAAAGAAAATAAGTTTTGTAAAACTGTTCCATACGTGCTTGCCGGAATATTCGGAGCAATAACTAACACGGTTTTGGTTGTATCGGGATTGTTTATTTTTGGGTTTACCGGAATTGAAACGGCTTTGGCTAGTATTATTTCTTTTAATGCACTTATAGAAATTGTATGCAGTGCTATTTTAGTTCCCATAATAGTTTTTTCAATAAAAAGATATAAAACGGTCGGTGAGAAATAATGGTTTTAGTTATTGATATCGGTAATACTAATATTAAATACGGCGTTTATGATGACAAAGATAATTTGATTGCGTCTTTCAGAGTCTCTTCAAGATTATCAAGAACGGCAGATGAATACGGTTCAGTCTTAGTAAATCTTCTTGGTGATAAGGGGATAGAAAAAACGCAAATAACGGGAATAATCGTTTCTTCGGTTATTCCGTCGTTAAACTATACGATATGCCATATGTGTGAGTATTTCTTTAATATTTCACCGCTTATGGTAGGGCCGGGAATAAAAACGGGTTTAAACATAAAAACGGAAAATCCTAAAGAAGTAGGTGCTGACATAATTGTAAACAGCCTTTCGGCGTTTAGTAAGTATGGCGGACCGATAGTCGTAGTTGATTTCGGAACGGCAACGACGTTTGACGTGGTTTCCGAAAAATGCGAACTTTTAGGGGTTATCATAGCACCGGGAATTAAGACGTCGCTTAACGGATTAACGTCAAACACGGCTCAACTTCCGACTATTGAACTTGATATTCCTAAAAACGTGATAGGAAAGAACACGAAAACGAGTATGCAATCAGGTATAATATTCGGATTTGCAGGGCTTGTGGAAAATATCGTAAAGAAAATAAAAATAGAAATGAAACTTGATGACGTAAAAGTTGTAGCAACAGGTGGTCTTGGCAAAATAATAGCACAAGAAGTAAAGTCAATAAACATAGTTGACAGAACACTTACGTTAGATGGGTTGTATAGAATTTATAAGTTAAATAACTAATTAGAAGGGAAAATATATGAAAAAAGTTGGCGTTGCAATTTTAGGTTTAGGAACCGTTGGTGGCGGAGTATATCAAATACTCACTAAAAATAAAGAGTTTTTCAAAAAGACGCAAGATTTAGATATCACAGTTGAATGCGTAATGGAAAAGAACGTTGAAAGAGCAGTTTCAATGGGTATAGACAGGGCAAACGTTGCTTCTTCTATAAGCGAAGTAATAAGTAATTCAAACGTAGATATCGTAGTAGAAGTTATAGGCGGAATAGAGCCTTCAAAATCCTTCGTAATAGAAGCGTTGAGAAGTGGAAAGACGGTTGTAACGTCTAATAAAGAGTTGTTTGCAAAATACTGGCCTGAATTAGAAGCCGAAGCAAAGAATACTAATGCAGGGCTTATGTTTGAAGCAAGTTGCGTAGGTGGTGTTCCTATTATAAGAACGCTTATAGACGGTATGCAAGCAAATAACATTACTTCCTTAAAGGGAATAATCAACGTAACCACTAACTATATTTTAACTAGAATGGCAAACGACGGCTCAACTTATGAAGAAGCCTAAAAAGAAGCGCAAAAGTTAGGATATGCAGAGTTTAATCCTACGGCAGACGTAGAAGGGTTTGACGCAACGTATAAACTTTCAATATTAAGTAGTTTAGCATTTAATACGAAGATTTGCATTGAAGATATATATAGAGAAGGTATCACTTCTATAAACAAAGAAGATATTGCTTACGGAAAAGAGTTGGGATACACTTTAAAACTTTTGGGAATAGGTAAAAATACCGAAAAGGGTATTGACGTAAGAGTTCATCCTACGTTTATTAAAAACGATAATCCGTTAGCATCTGTAAACGATTCGTTTAACGCAGTTTCTTTGGTAGGTGATTCGGTTGGCGATATAATGCTTTACGGTAGGGGAGCTGGTGCATTGCCTACTGGAAGTGCTATCGTGTCTGATATTATATTTGCTTCAAAGCACTCGGAAAATTTCTACGTATGCTTTAAAAATAACGAAGAAGGTCATAAAAAGACTAAGTTTATTTCAGATTTTCTTTCAAAATATTATTTAAGGCTTATCGTACAAGATACGGAAGGGGTTTTATCTAAAATCTCAGGTTTGTTTGCTAAAAATGGCATAAGTATTAAAGAAGTAAAACAAATGTCTTCAACGGATAGCAATGCAGAAGTTATTATTATCACACACCCATGTTTAGAAAGCAGTATGAAAAAGACTTTGGAAAAGCTTAATTCTATTCAAGAAGTTTGCGAAATCAAGGGCAATATCAGAATTGAAGAATAATAAAGATAATAAGAAAAAGCGAACGGAATTTCCGTTCGCTTTTTAATTTTTTTAGTTAAATCATTTCAACTATCGTTTCGTTAATATATCCTTTTTCGTCATATTCTTTGCTTAGTTTTTCAAACATTGCAGGAATTTCGTCAAATTTGCATGTGTTAAGTTTTAATTTAGATAGATTAACTGCATTATTAGCTAAAAGGTTAATGCTTGAAGAGATATTACCAAAACCTACGTTTATACAGCTTATTTCAAGTTGTTTTTTAACTGCTTGATTGAAAGAAACAGCACTACTTTTAATAGTTTTTCCCGTATAAATTACGGTTGCGTTGACCGAAGCGACCGAAAAGGCTTTTTGAATAGGTATGTCGCAATCAGAGATATAAACGACTTTTTGTGCCATTCTGCCACTTGTGATGCCGGCAATTTCTTTTTGCCAGTTAGCTTGTTCGTCTAATGTATAGTAGATGCCACAGTCTTTAGCATTTTGTATATCTTCATAATTATTAGATGCGACGATAGGTACTGCTTGGTAGTAAATCATGATTTGTGCTAATATGTTTGCAAAATTATTTGCACCTATTATTGAAACGTAATCGCCCTTTTGTATATTTAATTTATCAATTATCGTTAAAGCCAAAGATATTTGGTCAATAAAAAGTGCGTCAAAATCAGAAACGCTTTCAGGTAAAGGATATATTTTTTCGGGTGAAATAGATATAAAATCACTTAAAAATCCGTTATAATCTTCGCCTGCAATAAGCATATCAGAGCATAACCACTTTTTATCGTTTACACAATTAAAGCACTTTCCGCACTCTTTTTTAGAATCCACGTAAACGTGTTTTCCTTTTTCAATATCAAGGAGATTAGAGTCCGTTTCACTGATAACGCCTATTCCCGAACTACCTAAAACGATATCTTTTGTTTCAATTTCGCCACGATATCTTAATAAATCGGCTAATGTTATGAGTGATTTTGTTATTCTGACTTTAGATGTTGATACCAAATCGGAAGAATCGTTAGGTAATTCCGATAGAACGAGAGTATTTGGATCTTTAATAATAAAACCTTTCATTATGACTCCATTTCAAATTTGCCATTATTGTACAACAAAAAAAACAAAAAATCAAGCAAAATGCTCATAAATAACGTTTAGAACAAAATGATAGCTTAAATGCAAGAAAGTTTTACAAAAATAATAAAAATGTGTAATATATAGTTGACTATTTCGTAAAAATAATATATAATTTTTTAGAAATAAAAATTTGAGGTGTTATTATGAAAGAAGGAATTCATCCAAATTATCACGAAGTAACAGTTCAATGCGCATGTGGTGCAACCTTCACAACAGGTTCCACAAAAGATGTTGATACCATAAAGGTTGATATTTGCAGTAAATGTCATCCTTTCTTTACTGGTAAGCAAAAGTTGGTAGATACAGGCGGTCGCGTTGACAAGTTTAACAAGAGATACGGAAAATCAAAATAGTAATTTTGTATGCGGCTTTAAGGTTATTGTACCTAAAGCCGTATTTTTTTTAATGGGGCAATATGAAGCAGAAAAAAGTTTCCATAGGTGGACAAGCCGTTTTAGAAGGCGTTATGATGCGTGGTGAAAAGTCTATGGCTATCGCCGTGCGTGATGCCGATGGAATAATCAGAGTTGAAACAAAAAGAACAAAACCTATGAAATGTAGAAAGATTCCTATAATAAGAGGGTTTGTTTCTTTTTTTCAATCTCTTTTTGGTGGCACTGCCGTTTTAATGAGGTCGGCTGACGTTTATGGCGAAGGCGAACCGAGTAAGTTTGAAAAATGGCTTGCCGAAAAGCTGAAAGTAAACGTAATGGCTGTCGTTGGGACGGTTGCCATTATGCTTGCACTCGTTTTAGCTATTGCTTTATTTATGATTGCACCGCAAGCAATAAGGACGTGGATATTAGGCGATAATCCAAACGTTTGGGCGAAAAACTTTTTAGAAGGTGGATTAAAACTTTTAATATTCGTTTTGTATATATTCTTTTGTTCACTCATTAAAGACGTAAAAAGAACGTTTATGTATCACGGAGCAGAGCATAAAACCATTTCTTGCTTTGAAAAGGGATTTGAATTAACTCCCGATAATGCAAAAAAATGTTCACGTGTACACAACAGGTGCGGTACGACCTTTATTTTCTTTGTTATGATAATTAGCATTATCTTGTTTGCCGTGTTTGAAAGTATTTTGCAAGCAAACGGTATAGTGTTAAATAAAATCGTAAGGGTATTATGTAAAATTGCCCTTTTGCCACTTGTAGCAGGGTTATCTTACGAGTTATTAAAGGCACTCGCTAAAACCGACAGTTGGATAGTTTATCCGTTAAAAGTTCCCGGATTGCTTTTACAAAGATTGACCACGAAAGAACCTGATGAAAAAATGCTTGAAGTTGCAATAGCGTCTTTTAATGCGGTTTTAGAAATGGATAAAGACGAAACTGTTCCTGAAAGAAAGTTTATCGTTCCAGAAAAGAGAAAAGAACTTGTTGAAAGAGTTTATAAAGAATTATTAAATAACGGAATAGAAGAAAGGGCAGAAGCGGAATGGATCGTTTCTATCGTAGCGAACGTCAAGAGAGACGAGCTAAATAGCGATAAACTTGTCTCTGCACGTTTTGTTGAAAAGATAAACGAAATAGTAAAATCACGTATTACGGGAAGACCGCTTTGGTATTGTATAGGCGATACGGAGTTTTTCGGATACAAAATCAAGGTGGACGAAAGCGTACTTATTCCAAGGCCGGAAACTGAATTGCTTGTAGAAAACGGATTAAAACTGATAAACGGCGAAAGCGAAGTTTTGGATTTATGTACCGGTAGCGGAGCTATCGCTATTGCGATAAATAAGGAAAGCAAGGCAAAAGTTGTCGCAAGCGATATAAGTTTAGACGCATTAAATAAGGCAAAAGAAAATGCAAAAATCAACAATGCCGAAGTAGAGTTTATTGAAAGCGATTTATTTGATAATTTAGGAAATAGAAAGTTTGACGTAATTATTTCAAATCCACCGTATATAAAAAGCGAAGATATAAAATCGCTCCAAAGTGAAGTTAGAGATTACGAACCGAAGTTGGCGTTAGACGGCGGAAAAGACGGATTTGATTTTTATAGATTGATTGCTAAAAATTGTAAAAAATATCTAAAAGAAAAGGGCGTACTTTTATTAGAAGTCGGAATAAATCAAGCGGAAGAAGTAAAAAATATGCTTAGTGGTTTTTCCGAAATAGAAATAATAAAAGACTATGAAAATATTGATAGAATAGTAAAGGCGGTACTTTAATGTTTAAAAAGCTTGATAAAATGCTTGAAAGATTTGAAAAATTAAACGAACTTGTGTCCGATAGTGCAGTAATTGCAAAAATGGACGAGTGGAAAGCATATTCAAAAGAACTTGCAGATATGCAAGACACCGTTGAAAAATATAAAGAATATAAGAAAATATCTACCGAAACTGAAGATTTAAAGCAAATGATTCCATTAGAAAAGGACAAAGAAATGAAAGAGCTAATGGAAGAAGAAATTTTATCAAATAAAGATAAGTTAGAAAAGATTTCGGAAGAATTAAGAATCTTGCTTTTACCTAAAGACCCTAACGACGAAAAGAACGTTATAATGGAAATAAGAGCAGGGGCAGGCGGAGAAGAAGCGGCGTTATTTGCGTACGAGTTGTATAGAATGTACGTAAAGTTTGCCGAAAAGAATCGTTGGAGAACTGAAGAAATTGACAACAATTCAACAGAGCTTGGCGGTGTAAAAGAAGTTGTTTTTTCAATTACCGGAAAATCAGCTTACAGTAAATTGAAATTTGAAAGTGGTGTTCACAGAGTTCAACGTGTTCCAGATACTGAAAGTAGTGGTAGAATTCCTGAAACGGAATCTCAGGGCAGAGTTCACACGTCAACCGCAACGGTTGCCGTTTTGCCTGAGGCAACGGACGTAGAAATAAATATTGACGAAAAAGATTTAAGAGTTGATACCCTTCGTTCTTCCGGCGCAGGCGGACAACATATCAACAAAACCGAATCTTGTATAAGACTTACACACTTGCCGACAGGTATCGTCGTTTTGTGTCAAGACGAAAGGTCGCAAACGAAGAATCGTGAAAAGGCAATGAAGGTTTTAAAGAGCAGATTGTACGATTATTATCAATCGCAAGCAGATAAAGAATATTCGGATAACAGAAGGAGTCAAGTTGGTACTGGCGACCGTTCTGAAAGAATCAGAACTTACAATTTCCCACAAGGGAGAGTTAGGTACTGAAGAAGAATAGGAGAATCAATTATGATTATTTCAAAAAAGATTAGTGGAATTGCTCCATCTTTAACATTAGAAATTTCAGCAAAAGCAAAGAAAATGAAAGCAGACGGCATTTCAGTTATAGGTTTTACCGCAGGAGAGCCTGATTTTAACACTCCGAAGTATATCGTTGATTCGGCAAAGAAAGCGTTAGATATAGGTTTTACAAAATACACACCTGCATCAGGCATGGTAGAACTTAAAAAGGCAATTTGCGAAAAGTTTAAAAAGGATAATAATTTAACGTATTTGCCCGAACAAATTGTAATTTCAACTGGTGCAAAAAGTTCACTTTATCACGCAATATCTGCAATAGTTGAAGAAGGGGACGAAGTAATTTTGCCATCTCCTTTCTGGCTTACGTATCCGGAACTCGTAAAACTTGCAGGCGGTAAAGTCGTTTACGTAAACTGTACTAAAGAAGACGGATATAAGATGAGTGCCGTTGCTTTAAAAAATGCAATAACGCCAAAGACGAAGTGCGTTATAATCAATTCGCCTAACAATCCTACCGGTGCGGTTTATAGTGAAAATGAATTAAAAGAATTAGCAAAAGTAATTGAAGAAAATAATTTATACGTTATTTCTGACGAAATATATGAAAAACTTGTTTATGACGGAGAAAAACACTATTCAATAGCTCAAGCTAG
>JAKSOS010000042.1 GCA_024405475.1 Clostridia bacterium | reverse complement strand
GCTGTTTATATATAACCAAATGTCTTTAGTCGGATCTTTTCCTTCTAAGTATATAAGTTGAGCGACAACAGTATCTGCTACGGCGTCATTTATCTCGCCTGTTAAAAAGATAATTCTATCTTCTAACAACCTTGAATAAATATCGTAACTTCTTTCTCCCTTGCCGTTATTTTCAATAACATAAGGAACTACGGTGTTTTTTATTTCCATTTTAACCCCTTATTACTTTATAATGTTTTCCTTTTTCAACATATCAAACAACTTTTTGATAATGATTTCGTTCTTAATATATTCAACTTGGCGTGAACCCATATTCTTCTTATAGTCAGGAACTTTCTTGCCTTGTGCTTCTGCCATAGTCTTAATCTTTTCGTCAACTTCTTCATCGCTTGCGTCAATCTTTTCAACTTCAATAACCTTTCCGATAACGAGTTGAGATTTAACGATAGATTCAGCTTGTTCTTTATAATCCTTTCTGTAATCTTCTCTCGTCTTGCCGATATACTTTAAGTAATCGTCAAGCTTTAAGCCTTGATAAGAAAGTCTGTATTCCATTTCTTCAACCATGCTGTCAATTTGATTTTCAATTAAAGCGTCCGGAATTTCAACACTGGCATTTTCAGAAATTTTCTTAACGATTTCGTCTTCAATTTCTCTGTCTGCTCTTGCTTGATTTTGCTTAACTAATCTATCTTTAACTTCCTTTTTATAAGCATCAAGATTTTCAGCACCCGTTGCTTCCTTAATAAATTCGTCGTTTAATTCAGGAAGTTCTCTAACCTTAATTTCGTGAAGTTTAATATGGAAAACAGAATCTTTACCCTTTAAGTTTTCAGCTGAATAGTCATCTGGGAATTTAACGGTGATATCTTTTTCTTCACCTATCTTCATACCGATAATTTGTTCTTCAAATCCCGGAATAAAAGTCTTAGAACCGATAACTAACGTTTGCTTTTCAGCTGTACCGCCGTCAAACTTAACGCCGTCAACAGAACCTGAATAATCAATAATCGTAGTATCTCCGTCTTTAACTGCTCTATCCTTAACGTCAACTAAACGAGAACGGCTATCTTGTAAACGCTTAATATCGTTTTCTACGTCTTCGTCCTTAACATTATACTCTATTTTTTTGAAATTTATACCTTTATAATCGCCGAGTTTTACGTCAGGTTTAACGGCAACGATTGCAACCATAACAATACCCTTATCATCAATATTCTTGATGTCAATTTCAGGTGCTGCAACTGCTTCTATTGAGCTTTCTTTCTTTAATACTTCTGCATAGTATTTCGGAAATGCACTGTTAATTGCTTCTTCATAGAAAATACCCGTGCCGTACGTTTGTTCTAATAAATGTTTTGGAACTTTACCCTTTCTAAATCCCGGTAAAGAATATCTACCCTTCGTGCTTTCATAAGCCTTATCAATGGCTTCCTTCCATTCTGTTTCAGTTAAAGTGATTTCAATTTTAACTGTACTCTTTTCTGCTTTTTCAAAAGTATACTTCATAATAAACTCCTAATTCTTAAAATTCTTTGATATTGTATCACAATAAAAAATAAAACGCAACTTTTTACGCCCCATTATATATATTTAAACTACTTTAATAATTCTGAATGTTTGTCGGGGTTAACCATAACCGACGTAAAAGAAGAATAAGTGCAAAACCCGAGTTTTGATTTAGGTGGCTTTTTAACGTTCTTTCGCTTTGTGTAAACGACTTCCATTTTTCCGCCGTCTCTACCCTTACTGAAATACGCACAAATTTCAGACGCAGTTAAAATAACCTTTTGGCTTGCTTTATCTCCGTTTACGATTATTAAGTGCGAAGAATGATAATCTTTTGCGTGAACCCATATATCGTCAGGTTTTGCGGTAAAAGTCAACTTTTCGTTTTCTGCGTTATTCCTGCCTACTTTTACTGTAAACCCGTCTATCAAATAAGTTCTGTATCCTACATTTTCCGCTTTTTTCTTCTTTTGATTTTGAGTCTTGATTAAACCCACCGAAACGACTTCTTCAGTTAAAATCAAAACGTCTTCAATATCTTCCGCTAAACTTATTTCGTCAAGCAGACTTTCCAAATAATCTACGTCGCTATCAAGTGATTTTTTTTGTGGCTCTAACGCAATAAGCGTTCTCTTTTCTTTGTTGTATTTTTTATAATATTTTTCGGCGTTTTTTGACGGCGATAATTTTTCGTCAAGTACTATTTCCATTTGAGTATTATCATAATAATTGTCTAAAACGCACTTTGATGCTCCGTTAGGTATTTTATAGATGTTTGAAAGTATCAATTCTCCCTTTATTCTGTCGTTTTCGGCATTTAACGCTTCCTTTTCTCTCGCTAAAACAAAGGAAAGTTTTTTCTTTATTTTTTTAATTTCCGCATTTACTATTTTTAGTAATCTATCTTTCTTTTCTTTAAAAGTTTTCACCCTGTCTTTTTCGGAGAAAAAGAAGTTTTCCGCATCTAATAATCTATCAAAACGTTCTATCCTTTCGCCAACGTTAGCGTACGGATAAACGCATACGTCTTTTAATTCGTTTTTACTGTAAATAACACACGGCTCAGGCGTTGTGTTTTCTACGAAATCATTTAAAAAAACAAAAAACTTTTGCGAAGAAAAACTGCCGTATTTTTCATAGTATTTTCTCACTATTTCTTGTGCCGAAGAAATTGATAAACCCTGAACGAAATTGCAAACGTTTTCCGCTTTTATTTCTCCAGATAAACTATCAAAATTTTCAATTAAACTTTTATCGCTCGGCTCTTTTTTCTGATTTGTCGGTGGATACACGTAATCTTTTCCGACTAAAAGAGGTCTTACTCCGTTATCAAAAAAATTGATGCCACGGTTTGCCCCTAAAACTTTTCCGTTCTCGGTTAAAATTATATTGCTGTATCTTCCCATAAGTTCGGCATATATTATTTTATCTTCTTCGTCAAAAAATTCGTTGCTCGGAATAAATACTATTTTAACGATTCTATCAAAACCGATTAAAGATATTTCTTTTATTTTAGCCGATAAAAGATACTTTCTTAAAAGCATGCAAAAATTAGGTGCTGTTAATGGTGCGTCTTGCTTACTTGATATACCTATTCTCGGATTAGACGGATTTGCCGAAATTAAAAGATTTTGCACCTTTTCCCCATTGTAAACAGTAAAAATAACCGAATCGTTATCAGGTTGAACGATACGGTTGATTTTGCCATTTTTAAATTCGCTATTTAATTCTTTACATAAGTATTTTAATGTGTAAGCGTCTTGAGGCATAGTCTATCCTAAAATTCAAAAGTTTTATTATCCAAATAAAAAAGCGGATTGTCCTTTTCAAAATGCAACGTAAGTTTATACGCTGTAAGATTTTGACTTTTTTCTTTCATTTTCTTATTAAATTCGTTATCTCCGTACTTTCCGTCTCCCACGATAGGATAGCCGATATACGCTAAATGCGCTCTTATTTGATGAGTTTTCCCCGTATAAAGCTTAACCGAAAGTACCGTCGTGTTTTGATTTCTTTTTATTACTTTATAGCCTGTTTTAATTAAAACACTACCCTTAACGTTTTTATCGTATATCTTAACGGTAGAAGTTTTACTGTCTTTAACTAAATAATTTATAAGCGTATCTTGATTTTTAGAAACGATTCCCTTTACTTCGGCAAGATATTCCTTTTCAAAAGTTCTTTCTTTAAATCCTTTTAAAAGTTGCTCTTCTGCAAGACTGTTTAATGCAAACACCATAATGCCAGAAGTGTTCCTATCTAATCTATGAATAAAACGAGCATCTTTATAAATAGCCGAAATATCTTCAAAAACGCTTTCCGAAGTATAACCGCTTAACTTATTTATTACAAGTATATTTTTATCTTCAAAAACAACTGAGTACTTTTGCTTTTTTTCAGGACAATAATAAATATCAACGCTATCGCCAACCGCAATGGCAATATCGCTTGAAATTCGCTTGCCGTTTACCTTTATATCTTTTTTCCTTAAAAGTTTCATAAAGGTCGTATAAGACAAATCTGTCGTATTTTGGAAAACTACTTTGCTTAATTTTCCGTTGTTTTTTGAAATAAAACTTATCATAATTTGTTTTTTATAAAAAATTTATAATCAAAAAAGACTTCGGAAAACCGAAGTCTTTTAAGTTTTTAATTATTCGTCATCTTCAGCGACTTCTTTAGGTTTAGTAAACAATAAAACAACGATACCGGCTAAACATAAAACACCAACCGAAAGGAACGTAACCGACCAAGCGTTATTTCTTAACCAGTGAGTAGCAGGTTTAACTTTGGCAGGCTTTTCGCTTACCTTAATAACACTCGTAAATGCCTTTTCGGTTCTATCTGATCTTGTTGAAGTTATTTGACAAGAAATCTTGTAAGCACCCTTGATAGGTGTAAACGTCAACTTTCCGTCGTAATTAAATGACTTAATATCGTCATAATCAAAACCGTTTTCGTCATAAGTTTCAACGACGCTACTCTTAGCAGGAATTTCTACCCAACCGTCGTCGTCAGCAGAAGCGTTTACGTTTTTGTTATAGAACAATTTGTAAACGGGATCTGAAATGTTTGAAGAAGAAATATTAGAATCTACAATGTTAAATGCAGTAGCCGTATATTCAACGCCGATATATCCGTCTGCTTGTTCAGTTATCGATTCAACAAATAACGGAGCATTATCTAAAACGCTGAAATAGAATATAGGAACGATTTCATCTACGGTATCGTTACCGTCTTTATCAATTTCAACGATATTGATGTTTTCGGCAAAATTAACTAATCTAACTTTAACGTCGTCAATTTCAGTTGCTTGCAAGTCGTTACTTACGCCAAAGCTTAATGCTTTTTCAACTATTTCTTTATCTAAAATATTTCCGTTTTCGTCTTTAAATAACGTGTAGTATTGATAATCGCCTTCACCTGACAACGTAATTGAAGATGCCGTTGTTGAACCCGTTGAGCTTGTAGGCGTTTTATAATAAGTAACGTGGCTTAATGAATTGTATGCAGCAAATAAATCTTCGTTTATTAAAGATTGCATATTAGGAACTGTGATTGAACTTCCTAAACGAACGTACTTTTTAACGTTTTCTCCGTTTACTACGTAATCTTTTTCCAAAGAATTGTTAAGACTTTTACCAACAGCCTTAATAGCACTCTTTATATCGTCTAACTTTTTATATGAAGGAGCAATTTTGTCGTTTTCTTTCTTTACAACAGTTACTTTATACGTTTCAATAACGGCACTGCCATTATTTATTTTCATCGTTAAAGTTCCGCCGTCTTCACCATAAACTGACATAATATTCGGATTATCGTCATTTTCCTTCCAAACTCTCTTTACGCCATTAAATTCAGCCGTCTCACCTATTTTATAATTATGAGTAGTGCCGAGTAAAGAAAGTGCCGAGAATGAAAAAGTCGTTTCTCTGCCTTCAATAACTTTTATTGAGTTTAATTTTATTGAGTTTAATCCGTCATTTTCATTTTTTATAACTGATTCGCCCAAAGATACTCTTTCTAATGCTATAACATTAAATCCATTTCCGCCGTCTTTTAATTCAAACGTTTGCCTATAAGGATGTTCCGTTACGTTAACGCCTTGGTCAACGTAAAAAAGTTTATAATAGCCTACCGACTTACCACTCGCTAATTCAAACTTAAATGAAATTGTTGCTTTTACTTTGTCTCTTCCGTAAACGGTATAGTAGCCATCAGTGTTCGTTGCTTTTACTTCGTCAACCGTAGCGGAAAGAACGTTATTATTATCAACGCTTAACTTAACGCTTGTAAAATCGGAAATTGACTCCTTTTCAACGTTGTTTAATGAAAACTTGCCGTTTTCAATATCTAAAACGATAACGTTTTCAATTTCCGTTTTATTTTCACTATCTTCTTCGTTATAAACGCCTACACCTGCCGGTGAAGTAGGATGGAAAAACGAATTTGTTTTTACGGTAATCGTAATTTTCTTAACGTCTGTAATAGCCGAAGCTTTAATTTCAAAATCGTTGATTGCAACGCTGTTTTTGAAGGTTAAAGTATCGCTCGTAGGCGTAATCTTCTTTACAAGGTTATCATTTTCAAAAGAAAGGTTATCACCGCCAAAATAGGTATCAGGGCTAAATGACGTATCAGCCTTAACCGACTTTGCACTTGAAAATGCAAAGAAAATTGAAAGTGCGAATAATACTGCCAAAATAACCGTAATAATTTTATAGGATTTAGAGTTTTTCATAAAAGTGCCTAATACTCCTTATTATTTCAATACTATATCTATTGTATTTTACACAAAACTACGGCTTTTGTCAATGCGTTATATGATTTTTTTTATTTATTTTGTACTTTTTGTGTATTTTTTTAAAAAAAACTCTAATTAACAAAAAAAATCTTATTTTAATATAATGAAGTAATACTTTGAGGTTTTACTAATGACTGCTTTTTTGATACTTACTTCTTTAACCGTCAGTATAGATTCTTTCGTATGCGGATTTTCACTATCTATGTCTAACGGAAAAAAACTACCCGTCATTTTAGGGATTGCTTTAACCGTCTTTTTAATGTGCCTAATAACAAACTATTCGGCTGGATTCTTCTCGGCATTTTTAAATGAAAAATCCACCTCGTTAGGCGGAATACTTCTTATTATGATAGGTGTGGTCAATTTACTTAAAAAAGATAAAGACACCACCATTAAAAACAACAAAGTGTTAGCGCAATCGGTAGTTATCGGTTTTGCGGTGGGATTAGACGGCGCACTTGCCAACCTTTCCCTTGCCATTATGGGAATAAATATGTTTTACGTTCCCATGACAATCGCAATTACACACGCACTCATGATTTCGCTCGGCGTTTTGCTTTCCAGAACGAATATCGCAAAAAGGTTTGGAAAAATTCGCTTTTTACCACCCCTTATCCTTATCGTTCTCGGTTTATATAAAATAACAGGACTGCTTTTTTAGCAGTCCTGTTGAATTTTACAATACTTTTGATAAGAAATCTTTTAACCTTTCGTCTTTCGGATTTCCGAAAAACTCTTTAGGAGTTCCTTCTTCTTTAATAATTCCTTCGTCAATAAACAACACCCTACTTGCAACTTCTCTCGCAAAGCCCATTTCGTGTGTTACTACAACCATCGTCATCCCGTCGTTAGCAAGTTCTTTCATAAGTTCCAAAACTTCGCCAACCATTTCAGGGTCTAATGCGGAAGTCGGTTCGTCAAAAAGCATTACGTCAGGTTCCATCATAAGTGAACGGACTATCGCAATACGCTGTTTTTGACCACCCGAAAGTGTAGATGGATATACGTTTGCTTTATCTTCCAATCCTATTCTCTTTAATAATTGAATTGCCTTTTGCTCTGCTTCTTCTTGCGTTTTTAACTTTAATTCAACGGGCGCTAACGTCATATTGCCCATTACGGTTAAATTGTTAAAAAGGTTAAAGTGTTGGAAAACCATACCGATTTTCTGACGTGTTATATTTATATCTTGATGAAAAGTAGTATATAATTTGTTCGTCTCTAAATTATATTCCTTTCCTTCACGCTTTTTAAGTAAATCTTTTTCCTTAATTTCGCTTATTATTTTAGCGTCTAATTCTTCTTCGGATAAATTAGGATTTTCTAACTTAGCTTTTTCGCATAATTTTTTATAAGTTTCAGAATTTCTGATAATTTTTTTATGCAAATACGGGTCAACAGGTGTTAAAAGTTTACCTTCAAACCATATTTCGCCGTATGTCGGTTCTTCTAAGAGATTCATACATCTAAGAAGAGTTGACTTTCCACTTCCCGAAGGTCCTAAAATAACTACTTTTTCGCCCTTTTTAATATCCGTTGATATGCCCTTTAATACTTTAACGTTAGCGAAATTTTTATAAAGGCCTCTTATTTTGATAAGATAATTTTCGTCAAACTTTTCTTCAATGTTTTTATTTGTATCCATTATTTATCACCTGCCCTTAATTTCTTTTCAATTTTCTTTATTCCAAACGTTAAAGCGTAAACAATACCCAAATAGAACAATGCAACAACCAACATAGGCGCAAGATACGTTGCCATATATTGACCTGAACCTAAAATCTTTGCCGCCAAAGTTAAGTCGTACAAACCACCTACCATACTTACGATAGACGTTTCTTTAATAAGTGCAATTATTTCATTACCGATAGCAGGGATAACGTTTTTTATAGCTTGCGGAATAACTATTTTCCACATTGTTTTACCCCA
>JAKSOS010000041.1 GCA_024405475.1 Clostridia bacterium | reverse complement strand
CATTAACGAGTGTTGTAATAGGAGATAGTGTAACGAGTATAGGAAGTTATGCATTTTATTATTGCTATTTATTAACAAGCATAGTAATTCCAGATAGTGTAACAAGTATAGGAGAAGGTGCATTCAAAGGCTGTGAAAGTTTAGAGAGTATAACTTTACCGTTTGTCGGGGCAAGTAGAAATGCAACATACTATGATGCAGTATTTGGATATATCTTTGGATATACGACAACAAGTACAACGTCTAGCAGTTATGGTAGATCTTCTTCCAGTTCGAATGCGTTTACAGATAGGCAGTATTCAAATGTAAGTGGAGCAATTTGGCAATACAGTTGTAACAATAACGGATACTACTCCTACTACTACAATACGTCATACTTCTACTATATTCCTGCTACATTAACAAGTGTAACGATTACGGATGCAACGGCAATACAAACGGCAGCATTTATGAATTGTGAAAACTTGGTAAGTATTTCAATCAATGATAAAGTGACTTCTATTGCAAGTTATGCATTTAAAGGATGTACAAGTCTTACCGGATTTGACGTGCCGGAAAGTGTAACAAGTATAGGAGATTATGCATTCTATAATTGCAGTTCATTAACGAGTGTTGTAATAGGAGATAGTGTAACGAGTATAGGAAGTTATGCATTTAGAGATTGCATTTCGTTAACAAGTATTACTTATAATGGTACCAAGTCGGAGTGGCAAGCAATTAGCAAAGGAAATAGCTGGAAATATAATGTTTCATCGTCTTGTGTTGTTCACTGCAATGATGGAGATATCTTAATAAATAACGCTTAATACAAAAAAAGGACTTTTCTTAAAGTCCTTTTTTTTATGGAACACCCGATGAGAGTTGAACTCACAACCTTCAGAATCGGAATCTGATGCGCTATCCGGTTGCGCCACGGGTGTATAAAAAGAATAGGCTTGCCTATTCTTTTATTATTTTTATTTGTTGAATTCTTTTTACAGTTGATTTAACAATTTCAAAGTTCAGATTAAAGTGAGAAAACTTTGTGCCTGCCGTTGGAATTTCTCCTAAATATTTAATTGCGAATCCGGAGATCGTATTTGTTTCGTAATTTTCAGGATCTTCTTTAATTTCAAAGTATTCAAAGAATTCGGAAAGCGGAGCGTTGCCGTCAACCATAAATTCGCTATCGCTTATTTTCTTAAAGTAATTTATAACTTCGTCGTGTTCGTCCCAAATCTCGCCGACAAGTTCTTCTAAAATATCTTCTAAGGTAATTAGACCTAAGGTACCACCGTACTCGTCAAGAATAATTGCGATATGTGTTTTTGCTTTTTGAAGTTGTTTTAATAACTTACTTATTTTAATGTGTTCTGTTGTATAAAAAGCGTCTTGTAAAATATCTTGAATATTCTTTTTGCCGTCAAGATATTCCTTAAAGAAATCTTTTTCGTGTATCGTGCCGATAATCGTATCAATGCTATTTGAATAAACGGGAAGTCTTGAATAGCCTTCTTTTTCAAATATTGATTTTATAGTTTCCATAGGCGTGTCTTTTTCTATTGCCACAATATTTACTCTTGGAACTAAAATATCGCCGACTTCTAAATCGTCAAACTCAATAACTGAGCGAATCAGTTTTGTTTCTTCTTTTTTTAACGTGCCGTCTTCTTCGGCTTCTTCAACGACGGTCATAATTTCGTCTTCGGTTACAACGTCGTTTTGTTTTATATTAAAAATCTTAGACAATAACCATTTTATACTGCCGAAAAAAACGTTAAACGGATAAAACAAATAATAAAAACAAATGACAAGCGGATAAAAAGCCATTGCTATTTTTTCGGGAAAAGTTTTTGCGATAAACTTTGGAAATATCTCTCCGAAAATTAAAACGGCAAGCGTAATAACGACCGTTGCGATTGCCGTTGGATTAACGTTTTGTTTTAATATTCTCTCAAAGAATAAAACGGACAAGGCAGAAGCGGTTAAGTTTACGATATTATTTCCTATAAGAATAGAAGAAATAAGTTTATCAAATTTTTCTTCTGCTAAAAATAAAACTTTTTCTGCTTTTGAATTGCCGTTAAGAGAGAGTGTGCGTAGCCTTATTTTGTTTGAACAAGAATAGGCTGTTTCGGTTGCTGAAAAGAAACCGGAAAAAATAATAAGTACGATAATTGAAATAAAAAGTCCGATAGGAAAAGTATTTGCTAACGGAACAGGGGCGTCGCCCGACATAGTAACCTCCAAAAAAATAAGATATATAAAAGTATAAACTAAAAGTAAAAAAATATCAAGTATTATTTATATTATTGCAATTTTAGTGTAGGTGTGATATACTGAAAAAAGAAAATTAAGGGCAAATAATATGAATAAAGGCGAAAGTGCAAAACAAAATTTTTTATCGGGAATGAATTGTTCTTCCGCCGTCGCTTTGGCTTTTAAAGACGAATTAAAACTAAACGAAGATACTATCAAAAAACTCGTTATAGGGTTTGGTGGTGGAGTTGCTCGCCAAAGATTAGTTTGTGGTGCAGTTAGCGGAATGGTTATGGTTTTAAGCTTCTTAAAGTCAGACGGCGTTGATAAGTTAAGTATTTATTCTATTATTCAATCAGCTTGCAACGAAATAAAAAAAGAGTTAGGCTCGCTTACTTGTGGTGAACTTTTAGAAGGCAAAGTAAAGGTAGATACTTCTTGTGTTCCTGAAAACAGAACGGAAGAATATTACAAAAAACGCCCGTGTGCAGAGATTTGCGAAATAGTTGCAAATATCACTCAAAAGTATTTAGAGGAAAAGTAAAATGGCAAAGACGGTTGTTGTTGGTATGAGTGGTGGCGTTGATAGTTCTGTCGCTGCACTTTTATTAAAAGAACAAGGCTATAACGTTATAGGCCTATATATGAATAACTGGGAAGAAAAGGACGAGTGTGGACATTGTACCGGCGAAGAAGATTTTACCGACGTAAGAAGGGTTGCTAATAAAATAGGTATTCCTTATTACTCCGTAAACTTCGCAAAAGAATATATGGATAGAGTGTTCTCGTACTTTCTTTCTGAATATAATGCAGGTAGAACTCCGAATCCCGACGTGTTGTGCAATAGAGAAATAAAGTTTAAGGACTTTAAGAATAAGGCGTTAGAACTCGGAGCCGATTATATTGCCACAGGTCATTATTGCGATATTTTGCACGAAAAAGATACTCACTATTTATTAAAGGCAAAAGACCAAAATAAAGACCAAACGTATTTTTTAAATCAGTTATCGCAATCGCAGTTAGACAAGGTTTTGTTTCCGTTAGGCAAATTAGAAAAAGGTGAAGTGAGAAAAATTGCAGAGGCAAACGGACTTGCTACCGCAACTAAAAAAGATTCTACCGGCATCTGCTTTATAGGTGAAAGAAATTTCAGAAACTTTCTCTTGCAATATATTCCTGCAAAGAAAGGAAAAATAATGACCTACGACAAAAAAGTACTCGGCGAACATTTAGGACTTATGTACTACACGATAGGTCAAAGAAAGGGACTTAATATCGGCGGTCAAAAAGAAGATGACGGCGGAAGATGGTTCGTTATTGAAAAGGACTTAAAAAACAATATATTATACGTTGCCCACGGCGAAGAAGATAGATTGTATAGTAAAGGTTTAATAATGAAGTCTTGCAACTGGATTCCGTTTGAGCCGAAGGAAAAAGTTTTTGATTGTACGGCAAAGTTCAGATACCGTCAACCCGAACAAGAGTGTACCGTTAATATTTTAGAAAATGAAATCAGAGTTGATTTTAAGGAAAAACAAAGGGCTATTACCGAAGGACAGTTCGCAGTATTTTATTCGGGCGATAAATGTCTTGGTGGTGGCGTTATAGAAAAAGCGTTATTTTAGGAGAGAAAAATGAAAGTAAATATTATTCAACCGTATTATTCAATGGATTATAAAGACGTAGATAAATGTTTTAACGAATACGTTAAGTTTTTAGACAAGTGCGATAAGTCTGCCGACGTTATCGTCTTACCGGAATATAGTGATGTTCCTGTCAGCACGCCAAACGAAAAAGAATTTAAAAAGTGTATAAGAAAATACAATAAGACAATTATGAATAAAGCCGTTGAAACGGCAAAAAGATGTAATGCGATTGTATTCGTCAACTGTGCGTATAAAACGGAAACTGGTTATAGAAACACAACTCATGCAATAGATAGAAGCGGTAAAATAGTAGGCAGATACTTTAAGGCTCACCCAGCACCTTCTGAAGTTAAGACAGCAAAGGAAGGCGGAAACGAATTAGACGTTTCTTATATGAAAACGTATAAGCCGTATATCGTTGAAATAGAAGGAATAAGATTTGGCTTTATGACGTGCTACGATTTTTATTTCTATGAAGATTACATTAAACTCGCAAGAGAAAACGTAGACATAATTATAGGTTGTTCTCATCAAAGAACCGATACTCACGAAGCGTTAGAAATAATCGGTAAGTTTTTATCATATAATACAAACGCATATTTAGTTCGTTCTGCGGTATCGCTCGGCAAAAAGAGTAAAATATGCGGTTCAAGTATGGTGGTAGCACCTAACGGCGAAATGATACTTAACATGAAAAGCAAAATCGGCATAGGCAAGGCTAAAATAGATCCGAAGAAAAAGTATCTTAAACCTGCGGGATTTAAGGGTGCGCCTAAGGCACACTGGCAATACGTAGACGAAGGCAGAAAGATGATTACAAAAAAAGCAAAATAATTTTTGATTTTACTATTGACAAGATTATTAGTTCGTGCTAAAATACGGACTAATAATCTTTTTTTTGTAGGGGAATAATGGAAGAGTTTTATTCTAATTTGAGTCCTGTTGCAACTGTTATAATTGCGATAGCTTTTATGCTTGTATTCGGGTTTTTAATTACAAGAATTACAAAGCGTTTAAGGCTTCCAAACGTAACGGCGTATATAATTGCAGGCATAATAATAGGACCGTATTGTTTAAATTTAATTCCGGAGAATATAATAGGTGGAACGGCGTTTATTTCCGATATTGCACTTGCATTTATAGCATTTTCCGTAGGTGAGTATTTTAAGTATTCAACCTTAAAAAAAGCAGGAATAAAAGTAGTCATTATAACTTTATTTGAATCCATTTTGGCGTCTATTTTGGTTTTAATCGTATCTGCCTTTATATTGAAGTTGCCATTTGCATTTTCTATGGTACTATCTGCGTTGGCATCTGCTACAGCACCTGCATCAACTATAATGACAATAAGGCAAACAAAAGCAAAGGGAGAGTACGTAGATACACTTTTAGAAGTTGTGGCATTAGACGACGTTGTAAGTTTAGTTGCGTATAGCGTTGCAATTTCAGTTGCCGTAGCAATATCTATGGAGGACACCATAAAAAATGCCGTAGCATTTAATATTGTTATATTGCCTATAATAAAAAATATACTTGCTATAATTGTGGGGGTTATTTTAGGATTTTTACTTAAAGCGCTTTTACCTGAAAAACGCTCTACTGATAATAGACTTATAATAGCAATAAGCGTATTGTTTTTATTTTGCGGGCTTTGTGCTGTATTAGATATATCTCCACTTTTGGGGTGTATGGTTATAGGTATGGTATATATAAACATATCAAATGACGAAAAATTATTTTTGCAGTTAAACTATTTCAATCCGCCTATATTATTATTGTTTTTCGTGCGTTCCGGTGTAAACTTCAATTTAAATGCTCTATGGAGTAGCAATGGATTTTTCGGAGTTCCTTTGTGGCTCGCAGGTGTCGTTTATTTCTTTGTAAGAATGGTAGGTAAATATTCAGGTGCGTTTATAGGGAGTGCAATCACTAAAAAAAGTAAAGAGATAAGAAATTATTTGGGCTTTGGATTAGTTCCGCAAGCAGGTGTTGCGATAGGGCTTGCATCACTTGGCGCAAGAACTCTCGGTGGAGAAATGGGCGTTGCGTTGGAAACGATAATTTTAGCATCAAGCGTTCTTTACGAATTGATAGGTCCGGCAATTTCAAAATTAGGTTTGTATCTATCAAGGTCTTATTCGGACAAAATTGAAGATTTAACAATGGTAGAACAATCTGACGAAAAAAAGAAATCGGATATGGAACTTTTGATAGAAAGAATTCAAAAGATAAAAAAAGAAGTAGAAGAAGAAAACTCAAAAATGACTGCGGAAGAGTCTGCTTTTACGGAAGCAGCTATAAATAACGATTCATTTATGAATATAAAACGTGGTATTATAAAAAATATAAAGTAGGTGAAAAAAATGATTGACCCAATAGCAAGATTATTAGGAACGTGGTCTGCAAATATTACGGTGTATTCCGTTATATTAAGGTTTGTGTTGTCCCTTTTATTAGGTGCGCTTATAGGTAGCGAAAGAGCGACTAAAATGCACGAAGCCGGATTAAAAACTTTCATAATCGTATCTTTAACTTGCACGATTGCAACGCTAATAGATGTGATGATTTCCATTTCGTCCAGTATAGGTTGTATTCCTATAGTAACGGCTGCGTCAATAATAGGAACGGCAATTTTAGGAAGTAATACTATTTTATTCAGTTCTAAAAATAGAATAAAGGGTTTAACCACGTCAGGTGCGTTATGTGCTTGCGGATTGCTCGGTGCAAGTTTCGGTGCGGGATTTTATACGATAGGTTTAATAGGCTTTATCGTCGTAATTTGTTGTCTTTCTTTTTCAAGATCTTTTGAAACGTTTATTAAAGACAGGTCTAATCACTTTGAAGCACATCTTGAACTAAAAGATAGAGGAAGTCTTAAAGAATTTGTTTCTACCATTAGAAAATTAGGTCTTAAAATAGACGATATAGAATATAATCCGGCATACGCTAACTCAGGGTTGTCTGTTTATTCTATGGCTTTTAAGATAGAAAGTCCGGAATTGAAAAAGTATAAAACACATAAAGAAATAATTGAAGCAATACGCACGCTTGATTATGTTTACTACATTGAAGAAATGAATTAGGTTTATATTCCTAAACATTATATATATAGGAAATGATATGGATATAATTTTTATAAGACACGGACAAAGTGTGGGAAATATCAAAGGCGTGCTTTGTGGTTGTGTTGACTATCCTTTAACGAAGAACGGAAAAGCGCAAGGCAAAATCGTTTGCGATTATATTTTTAACAACTATAAAGTTTGTGCAATTTATTCAAGCAAACTAAAAAGAGCAAAGCAGACGATAAAGCATCTTTCCAAACTAACTAAAATAAAAAATATTCCGTTAAAAGAATTTAACGAAATGTTTTGTGGACTTTGGGAAAACAAAACAGTTGAATTTTTAGATAGAGAGTATAAAGATTTATATTCGTTATGGAGAGACGATATCGGCATGACAAATCCTGTTGGTGGCGAAACGTGGGACATTGTTTTAGAAAGGGCGTTTAACGGCATAAAGATAATTGCCAAAGATTGTAAAGAAAAAGACGGAGTGGCAGTCGTTGCAACTCACGGCGGAATTATAAGGGCTTTGGAAACCCACCTAAAAGGGTTAGATAAATCAATGATGAAAACTATTCCGTGGGTAAGTAATTGTTCTATCACAACAATAAGGGTAGATGGCGACGATATAAAACTTATTAGATCTGGTTATGACGAGTATCTGGGAAAGAATAAAACGTTTGTTCCAAAGGGTTTGTAAAATTTTATTAAAAAAGCAAATAAAATTATAAAAAAACACTTGACAAGAATATTAAAAATATATATAATCACAATTACCTAAGCAAAAAAAGTTATGCTAAATCGCTAATCGGTAGAAAAAATCTAACGATTTGTGGAGTAAGATTTTCAAAATGTTGTGTAGGAAATAAACAAAAAACACAATATTTTGTGTCAGAAAAGTTTTTGCAAAAAAAGTTAAAAAAACTTTAAAAAACCTTGTAAAAATGCTTGACTTAAAATATTGCTTATGTTATTATATGTAGGCTGTCGCAAGAAAAACGGCAGTAAAACATCAACTGTTGTTGATGGGAGTTGCTTAAAAATTGAATAGAAGGAAACAAGATAAAAATAATAGTTATTTTGAAAGTTTCTGTCAAAATCTTTGAAGTATAATATGTACTTTAGAAAAAACAGTCATTAAATGACAAAACGCTATAAGCGAAATTCGTTAGAGCAGTTGGAACTTCGGTTCCGGCTTTAAATCATTAACTCAAGAGTTTGATTCTGGCTCAGGACGAACGCTGGCGGTGTGCTTAATACATGCAAGTCGAGCGGACCTCGGGAGCTTGCTCCCAAAGGTTAGCGGCGGACGGGTGAGTAACGCGCGAGCAACCTGCCTATATCAGGGGAATAACACAGAGAAATCTGTGCTAATACCGCATATGACCACAGTAAGGCATCTTACAGGGGTGAAAGATTTATCGGATATAGATGGGCTCACGTACCATTAGATAGTTGGTAGTGTAACGGACTACCAAGTCGACGATGGTTAGCCGACCTGAGAGGGTGATCGGCCACATTGGAACTGAGATACGGTCCAGACTCCTACGGGAGGCAGCAGTAGGGAATATTGGGCAATGGGCGCAAGCCTGACCCAGCAACACCGCGTGAATGATGAAGGTCTTCGGATTGTAAAGTTCTGTGATGGGGGACGAAAAAAATGACGGTACCCCAAGAGCAAGCCACGGCTAACTACGTGCCAGCAGCCGCGGTAATACGTAGGTGGCAAG
>JAKSOS010000040.1 GCA_024405475.1 Clostridia bacterium | reverse complement strand
AAGACGTATATAGAGAAAATAGACGAAATAATAGGTAAAAAAGAAGAAATATTTTCTTAAAACAGTTTACAACGGAAAATTTTTTTGATATACTTATAAGGCTTGATACTCGGGCAAGGTTTTGCGGTTCTCCACCCTTAACGTTGTCCGCAGTGAATTATTCCATAAATAACAGGAGGTAAAAGGATATGGACAAAGCGAAAAAGAGCGAAATCATAGCGAAGTTCGGTCATCACGAAGGTGATACGGGTTCAGCAGAAGTACAAATTGCACTTTTAACTGAAAGAATCAATCATCTTAACGAACACTTATTGACAAATAAGAACGACAATCATTCTCGTCGTGGTCTTATGAAGATGGTAGGTGAACGTCGTGGTCTCTTGAAATATTTACAAGAAATAGATATTGAAAGATATAGAAAGATTATTGCTGATTTAGACTTAAGAAAGTAATTGAAAAAAGGGGCGGCATTTTTTTTGCCACCCTTTTTATCTAATACGAAAATTATTTTTAATTAGTTTTTGTTTTCACAAATGTAGATGCATTTGTGTTTCAATATAAAATCAGAGTTTGGATAGGAGAAAAGTATGGTAAATTACAAAGAATTTAAAATGACAGTAGGCGGTAGAGAAGTTATCGTTGAAACAGGCAAGTATGCAGAACAAGCAAACGGCGCATGTGTTATTCGTTGTGGCGAAACAGCAGTTTTAGTAACCGTTTGTATGTCTCCTGCACCGAGAGAAGGAATGGATTTCTTCCCATTGCAAGTTGACTATGACGAAAAAATGTACTCTATCGGTAAAATCCCTGGCGGATTTAAGAAAAGAGAAGGTAAGGCAAGTGATAAGGCAATTTTAACGAGCAGACTTATAGATAGACCACTTCGTCCGTTATTCCCAAAAGGATTATTTAACGACGTTGTCGTTATCGCTCAAGCATTATCTGTTGAACCTGATATTCAACCTGAACCATTAGCAATGATAGGTAGCTCAGTTGCTTTGGCAATTTCAGATATTCCATGGGCTGGCCCGACAGGTTCGGTTGTTGTAGGTTTTGTTGATGGCAAATACGTTATCAACCCAGACTTAAAACAAAGAGAAAAAACTGCTATTCACTTAAACCTTGCAGGTACTAAAGATGCAATTTTAATGATTGAAGCAGGTGCAAACGAAGTTTCAAATGACGAAATGATTAATGCAATTATGTTCGGTCATGAAGAAATTAAGAAGATCTGCAAATTTATTGAAGATGAAATTGTTCCTGTAGTTGGTAAGCCAAAGAAAGAAATTGAACTTTATCACGTTCCTGAAGAATTAGACAAAGAAGTTCGTGCTTATGCGTCTGAAAAGATTGACTGGGCTATTGATACTTTTGATAGAAACGAAAGACAATCAAGACAAGATCAAGCAGAAGCTGAAGTCATTGAACATTTCAAGGATATTTATCCTGATAATATCAGAGAAATCAAAGATAGTTTATACTATATAACAAAAGAAAAGGTACGTGCAAAGATTTTTGATAAAGGCATTCGTCCTGACGGCAGAGGTCTTAAAGACGTACGTCCTATTTGGTGCGAAAGGGGAGTTTTACCAAGAGTACACGGTTCCGCAGTATTTACGAGAGGTCAAACTCAAACACTTACAACATGTACGTTAGGTATGATTTCTGAAGCACAAAAATTAGAAGGACTTGACGAAGAAGAATCAAAGAGATATATGCATCAATATAACTTCCCCGGATATTCAACAGGTGAAGCAAAGGCTATGAAGTCTCCTGGAAGACGTGAAATAGGTCACGGCGCTCTCGCTGAAAGAGCATTAGTTCCTGTTATTCCAAGTGAAGAAGATTTCCCATATACAATTCGTGTTGTAAACGATATTATGTCTTCTAACGGTTCATCTTCTATGGCTTCTGTTTGTGGTTCAACGATGGCATTGATGGATGCTGGCGTTCCTATTAAAGCACCTGTAGCTGGTGTTGCAATGGGCTTGATTAAAAATCAAGAAACAGGCGAATTCAGAGTTATGACAGATATTCAAGGATTAGAAGATTTCTTAGGCGATATGGACTTTAAGGTTGCAGGTACGGAAAAAGGTATCACAGCTATTCAAATGGATATTAAAATCAAAGGTATTTCAGAAGAGATTATGCATACGGCTATTGAACAAGCAAACGAAGGAAGAAAGTTTATCTTAAATAAGATGCTTGAATGTGTTCCTGAAGTTGCTCCAAATCTTTCTGTTTACGCTCCAAAGATTGTTAATTTTGAAATCAATCCTGAAAAAATCGGCGACGTTATCGGAAAACAAGGTTGCGTTATTAAAAAGATTATGGAAGAAACAGGCACCGAAATTGAATTTAACGAAGATAATTCAGGTAGAGGTTATATTTCTTCTAACGGTCCTATTGAAAACGCAGAAAGAGCTAAGGCAATTATTATGTCTATAGCAAAAGATCCTGAAGTTGGCGATATGTTTATTTCTGAAGTTGTCAGAATTTTACCTAAGGTTGGCGCTTTTTGTGAACTTGCCCCAGGTAAAGACGGTATGATTCATATTTCAAAAATGAGCGAAAAGAGAATTGAAAGTGTTGAAGAAATTCTTAAAATCGGCGACAAAGTAAAGGTAGAGATTATTAAAATCGGCGATAAAGGAATTGATCTTAAACTTTTAGAAGTTATTAAATAATTATTGCTAATATTTTAGTACGCAAGGCTTTTGCCTTGCGTATTTTTTTGTTATTTTATTTAATTTTTCTCATATACATTAAATATGAGTAAAAAGAAATTAAATATTTTAACAAATATTTCCCTTTGTTTAATCGTCGTTTTTGTTTTCATTGTAAGTTTTATACCGTCAACTACTGTACCTATTTACAGTTTCGGAAAGGTAAATGCAATATATAGCGGAAACAAAAACAATAAAAAAGTATCACTTATGTTTAACGTGTATGAAAACTCCGAAATCGTAGTTAAAATTGTTGATATTTTAAATAATAAAAATGCAAAAGCGACATTTTTCGTCGGTGGGTGTTGGGCAGACGATAATGAAAAAGTTTTAAATTATATTAAAGAAAACGGAAACGAGATAGGCAATCACGGATATTTTCACAAAGACCATAAAAAATTAGATTATCAAGGCAACTACAATGAAATAGTAAATACAAGTATCATGATTGAAAAACTTTGCGGAATAGTACCAAACCTATTTGCACCGCCTTCGGGTAGCTACTCTGACACGACCTTGCAGGTTGCTTGCGATTTGGGATATTCGGTTATTATGTGGTCAAAAGATACAATTGACTGGCGAGATAAAGACGAAGAATTAGTGTTTAAGCGTGCAACTAATAATATTTCTAACGGAGATTTAATACTAATGCATCCAAAAGAGCATACTTTACTTGCTTTACCAGGCATTTTGGATTATTATATAAGTAATGGCTTTGAAATTGTTTCGGTCAGTGAAAATATTTCATAATAAATAAAAAAATACAAAAAATAATGTTTGGAGAAATAAATGAATTATTTTTATAAATATGATAACGGATTAAAAATTGTAATTGCAAAAATGGAAGGTTATTTTTCCGTTTCTTGTGGTGTTCTTGTAAAAACGGGAAGTATAAATGAAAATGAAGCAAATAACGGTATTTCTCACTTTATTGAACACACAATGTTTAAGGGTACAAAAAAACGCTCTGCTTTTGAAATATCAGATTATATTGATAGAATAGGTGCGCAAATAAACGCCTATACTTCAAAGGAAATGACTTGTTATTATACAAAATCAACAGGTGAGCACTTATTTGATTCTTTGGAAGTATTGTCTGATATTTTCTTTAATTCTAAGTTTGAACAAAGCGAACTTGATAAAGAAAAGGGAGTTGTTATTGAAGAAATAAATATGTGCGAAGATGCTCCAGAAGAAGTTTGTCTTGATTTGCTTTCCGAAAGTAGATACGGTAAAACAGGACTTGGACAAACAATTTTAGGCAAAGAATCAAATATTTTAGGTTTTACAAAGAAAGACATAAAAAAGTATATGGATAAGTACTACACGGCAGATAACGTTGTTATTGCTATAGCCGGAGACGTTGACGTAAAAAAAGCAAAAAAATATATTGATGAATTATTTGCAAATAATTTTTCCGATAAGAAAGGAAAAAAACAAAATGATAAGATAATTTTAACTAATAATAATCTTTATAAAACAAAGAAAATAGAGCAAACTCACATAGCATTTTCAATGCCTGCAATCAACCTAAATGACGATAGAAGTGACGTGTTTAATATTGCTAATTCTATTTTGGGTGGTGGAATGAGTAGCAGGCTATTTCAAAAGATAAGAGAAGAGTTGGGACTATGTTATTCAATATATTCTTATGTTTCTCAGTATAAATATGACGGGGTTTTAGAAATTTACGCAGGTGTTAATACGAAAAATAGGGATTTAGCCGTAAATTCTATCGTAGAAACGGTAAGAAACTTTAAGAAAGATAAAATAACAAAGCAAGAGTTTATGCGTGGAAAAGAGCAAATCAAGAGTGCGTTTATTATGAGTAGAGAAAGCACAACCACACAAATGTTATTGTATGGTAGATATTTGTTGTTTTTAGATAAAGAATTTAACTATAAAGAAAGAATGAAGATTTTAGAAAAAACGACGCTTAATGACGTAAATGATATAATTGACGAGTATTTTGATATAGATAAAGCATCAACGGCGACGGTGGGAAGTAAGACGACGGCGATAAAAATTAAATAATTAAAAGGACTTTTCAAAAAGAAAAGTCCTTTTTTGTTAAAAAAAAGAATATAATTTATTATGAAATTTTTTAGAATAATTCTTGCTTTTTTACTTGTTTTATGCAACGTTTTTACTATTTTTGTAGGAACGAAAAAAATAAAGCATAATGAATTGATAAATAAAGAAAACAATAAAGAGATATTGACTATTTGGCAAATTGACACCTTTGAAGGTGGAATAGGATCAAGGAAAAACTTTTTAATGAAGATTGCCAGAGAGTTTGAAAAAGAAAACAATATTTTTATTATGGTTGTTTCTCATACAAAAACGAGTGCCGAAGAAAATATGGAAAACGGTATTTATCCGGATTTAATTTCTTATGGAAACGGAGTAAATGTTGGTAATTTAAAAGAAATCAGATGTGATAGGCAATTTAATGCCGGCGTGATAAATCATAGTCAATATGCAATTCCATGGTGTAGGGGCGGATATGTTTTAATAGAAAACACGAAGAAGACTAATAAGTTTGATTTTGATTTAATTATTTCAAAAAACGAAAATAATTTACCCGTTATTTCGGTTTTAGATAAAGAGAATGAATATAAAAAAACAGAAATTTTAACTTATAAAGATGCTTTTAGTAAATTTAAAAACGGAAAATCAAAATTTTTACTCGGAACGCAAAGAGATTTAATAAAATTAAATAATATAGGTATGGAGACTGACGTTTTGCCACTAAACAGTTTCAATGATTTATATCAGTATATATCAATTACGTGTAATAATGAGATAAAGCTAGTATATTCTGAAAAGTTTATCAATTTTTTGATTTCCGACGAGATTCAAAAAAAGTTGAGTGATATTTGTTTGTTTTCTCCATATATTGACATTTCTTTTGATAACGATTGCTTGGTTAAGATGCAAAATCAAAAGGTTTTATATACGGTTTCGCCCTTTATTGATTTGAAAAAGATAACAGAAATTCACAATGATTGTTTAAGCGTTTTAAGTGGGGATAAAAACTCAATTTTAAAAATTAAAAATGTTCTTATTTCCTGTTGAAATTTTGTAAAAAATATTGTAAAATGTATAAGGAGTTATATGGGCTTTGAAAAAGAAATTGCACTACTTCTTGATAAAAATATAACTTTTAATAAAGATTTAAAAGGGCTTTCTACATATAAAACAGGTGGAAATGCCAAATATTTTATTAAAACAGATTCAATTTGCAAAATAAGTAAAGCGATTGATTTATGTAAAGAATTTAATATAAATTACAAGATTATAGGTAGCGGTTCTAATATTTTATTTTCAGATAAGGGTTATAACGGACTTATAATTAAAGGGAAAGGCAATAATAATATAGTTTATAAAAAAACGTCTGTAATTTGCTCAGCTTTTGAAAGCATATCTTCCTTAATTAGTTTTTGCGAAAAAAAAGGCGTTAAAAGTTTAGAAACGCTTTTTGGTATTCCTGCAACAATAGGTGGTGCAGTTTGTCAAAACGCAAGTGCTTTTAATCAAAGTATTAGTGATTATATTGTTTACGTAAAAAGCATTAAAAATGGGAAATACGTTTATAGAGATAAAAGCGAATGCGAGTTTTCGTATAGAGATAGCATTTTTAAACATAATAATGAAATGATTATTTCCGTTTGTTTTGATTTTTCTAAAAACAACAGCGAATTTAATAAAGAGTATTATTTAATTAAAAGAAATGAAATTCAACCGCATGGGTTATCTTGCGGATCGGTTTTTAGAAATCCAAACGGATATTACGCCGGAGAACTTATTGACAATTTAGGTCTAAAAGGATTTGCGATAGGTGGGGCGGTAATTTCGGATAAGCACGCTAATTTTATAATGAATTATAATAATGCGTCTTCAAATGATATATATCGGCTTATAAATATAATAAAACAAAAAGTTTATGAAAAATATAATATTAAACTAAAAGAAGAAGTGGAGTTTGTGGGAGAGTTTTAATGATATTAACTTCAGATTATCATACACATACTGTTTTTTCTCACGGTACGGGAAATATAATTGATAATGCAATGATGGCAAAAGAAAAGGGATTAAAAGAAATAGGAATTTCTGATCACGGTTTTGCGCACCCTGCCTTTGGATTGACAAAAAGTAAATTGCCTATAATGAGAGAACTTGTAGATAAAGCATCAATAGAAAGCGGTGTTAAAACTCTTTTGGGTATTGAATCTAATATAATAAGCGAAGAAGGTGCAACCGATTTAAAATCAAAGTATTACGACTATTTTGATATATATTTTGCTGGTGTTCACAAGTTTGTTATGTATAAGTTCAAGAGTTTATTTACTCTTTCAATCCCTAATCTGTTTAGAACGTATTTTAAGGGTAAGCCTTCTAAAAGCTTAGTTAAAAGAGATACAAAAGCGTATATTAACGTAATTAAAAATAATCCTGTTGATGCGATAACACATCTTAATTTTTGTTGTTTTGCTGACCCCGTAGAAGTTGCAAAGTGTGCATCAGACTATGGAACTTATATTGAACTTAATTCAAAAAAAGAGCATTTAACAGACGAAGAACTTTATCAAATGTTAAAAACAGACGTAAGGTTTATAATAAATTCAGATGCACACGATCCAAACAGAGTCGGTGAAATATCTCTTGTTGAAGAAAAATTAAAAAGAATGAACTTTCCGTTGGATAGAATTGACAATATTGACGGAAGATTGCCTGATTTCAGATTTGCAAAGTATAAAAGTGGAGAAATAAAGTGAATTTTACCGAAAGTATTAAAAAAGAAATAATATCAAAGCCACCCAAAGATTTGCATTGTAAAAAAGCCTTTCTATCCGGAATTATAAGAGGGACAGGCGTTCTATACGAAAGAGAAGGGGAGTTCGGTATTGAGTTCAGAGTTTCATCAGAAGAAATTGCAATGCAAGTTTCGTCATTGATAAAAAATATTTTTGATTTTGATGTAAGAGAAGTTGAATATAAAAACGACCATTTAAATAATAAAGAACAATTTATTTTAAACGTTTTTGGCGAAAAGGCTATTGACGTTTTAACAGGACTTGAAATACTTTCCGTTTCAAAAGACGGCGTTATTGTAAATTATGATTACTATGGAAAACTAACTGAGATGGAGTGCTGTTTTAAATCTTTTATCAAAGGTCTGTTTTTATCTTCCGGAATGTGTTCGGTTCCTAACGAAAAAAGTAAAACCGGTTATAGATTAGAACTTCCTTTTTCACACAGTAAAACTGTTTTGCAAACGGCAGATTGTTTGCTTGAATATGGTATTATATCGCATATTTCAAGAAGGAAAGAACTCTTTATATTATACATAAAGAGTGCGGAAATCATTAAGGATTTCCTTGCTTTTTTACCAACTCCCGTTTCGGTAATAAAATTATCGGATATCATTGTAAACAGAGAGTTTAACAATAGAATAAACAGACAAAAAAATTGCGATTTAAAAAATGTTGACAGGCAAGTTGACGCTTCTATTAAGCAAATTGAAGCGATTGAAAAAATTCAAAATAATATCGGTATAGAATCACTTAAAGAAGATCTTAAAATTGTAGCTATAGCGAGAAAAGAAAACCCTGATTTTACGTTGGTTGAACTTGCTGATAAACTTGAAATTACAAAAAGTTGCTTAAATCATAGACTAAGGAAACTCGTTGAAATCTCAAACGGGTTATGAGGTAATAATGGCTGATTTTGTTCATTTACATTTACACACTGAATATAGTTTGCTTGATGGATTGACAACAATTCCGATGGCTATAAGAAAGGCTGCTGAAAACGGTATGCCTGCTATTGCCATGACTGATCATGGAAATATGTATGGTGCTGTAAAATTTTTTGATGAAATTTGTTCTTACAATAAAGAAGCAAAAGAAAATGGGAAAAATACAATCAAGCCTATTTTTGGTACAGAGTTTTACGTTTGTGATGATTTAACCGTAAAAACACGTTCAATTTCTTCTGATGACGAAAGCGATAGAAGACACCTTGAAAAAAAAAAAAAAAACGAGC
>JAKSOS010000004.1 GCA_024405475.1 Clostridia bacterium | reverse complement strand
TATTTGCCTTTGATAATTCGTTATCCTTAGCATTTTCTTTTGCAATAGCATCTGCAAGTTTTTCCTTAATTCTTTCATCAACTATTATTTCGCTGTTCTTAACGTCTGCTTCTTCGTAAGCAGGGAAAGCTATTTCAACTAACTTATAGTATTCTGTTTTAATCAATTCTCTGTATTCGTCAGATGCACTGTTATACAAAGTACCCAACATATCTAAACTTATTTGACTTTCTGTTGTGAAAACATTACGTGCAATTTCTTCCAAAATCTTGTTTGTAGCTTCTAAGTAATACATCTTCCACATGAGTTTTGAATATGCTCTATCAAAATACGTATAACTGATTCTATCTATTTGTGTGTCATCCATTGCTCTATATGTTAATTGAATAGAATCCGTTAATGCTTTATAGTCTTTCAAATCTTCCATATCAATATCGCTGATGTCATCTGCAAATACGTTAGTATTAAAGAAAGCAATTTCATCAATCAATCTATCTGATAAATTTTCGCTGTATTCTAATATTTCACTAATCTTTTCGTATGCCGTCTTTGCATAAGCGTTATAGTAATTTTCTGAATTTATTGATTCAAATTCTAACTTTAATTGTTCAAAGAAGTCTTTTTCAATTTTTACTAACTTTAACGTAGATAAATCGTAATTAGATAAGTTGTAAACGTCTTCTTCTACACCTTGCTTAAACTTTAATTCTTCTTCTGTAGGTAATTTTACATTAAAGAAATCTAACATTGCTTTGTTCGTATCAGTTGCTTTAATTGACTTACCTGCAAAAGTTGCAATGCCTTCAATAATATAAGCGATACCATCTTTTGAAGTTAAGTAAGCATCAAAGTTATTTACGTCTGCAAAGAACTTGCTTTCAAAGTGTTCTTCTACGATAGCTCTGAATTCCAAATCTCCGGCTAAGTTAGCATTTAAATCTGTGTAATCAGCACTCTTAAACGCATCGTCAACAATGTGATTTTCAATATATGCCTTTGCTGCTTTTTGTACTGCTGATAATGAAGTTGCATCGTCATAATAATCTTCAAAAGCCTCAACGTTATATCCATTTGCTTTGTAAATTGCTTTAAGTTCTGTATTTACTGCAGTAAAGAACTTTTTAATTGCAGTTTCAGAATCTTCAATTCCTAATTTCTTTAAAACTTCTTTAACTGCATAATCGCCCATGCCTGCAACTACCCAAGAATCAATAGCGTTTGCATTTCCGATTATTTCTTGAATTGCATCGTCTGCTTTATCAAGTTTTTCTGCATAGCTATCACGAACGTTAGAAACGTTTTTATCTTTTAAACATTCACCTATTTTTGCCACCTTTGTTTCAAGAGCTTGATTATTTAATTCCTCGTATTCAGAAACAGCATCACTTGTGAATAAATCATCAATATCCATTTCTAATACGTAAGCAGGAATATTTATCGTTAAATAAGCTTTATATCTGCCTCTTGCATTTGTAGGTTCGTCTTTTAATACGACTTTATCGTTAAAGAAATCGTTCGTGTTGTATTTAACTTTCGTGTTGTATTTAACTGAAGAATATTCTTTATAATCAACACCTTCTTCAACCTTAAATGCATCTGCAAGTGGTTTAACAGCATTATAATTGCTGATAAATTCTAAAATTGCACTGTCGTTTGCATCTGGTACTTTTGCAACGTATTTTTCATCAACACAAACCGTAACTTTTTCTAAAGCATTAACAAAGTCAACGAATGAAGGATCATAAAGAGCTATAAAATCAGTCATAGCCTTTTCTACTTTCTTGTATTCATCATAATATGGATTATATTGATCTACGCCGTTCGTAAGATTTTCACCTGTCGTTACGAATTCAAACAATTCTGACGTAAAATCAGGTTTAGAATATTCATCAGTATAAATGATGCCACTTTTTACTAATTCAGCATAAATGATGCCGATTGTTGCTAATTCTGGATAAGTATAAACGTGATTTTCTTCTTCGCATTCAGCTAACAATTTCGCATTTTTATTTACTAAATTTGCAGATTCTGCTGCTTTTGCAATTTCAGCTTTCATTCCGTTTAACTTAGTTTCTAATTCGTCATATCTTGCTGCGTTCTTTATATAATCTGGTTCAGAACCAAGTTTATCATACAATTTACTGATTTCTACGTAATGTTCATAAGTAAATGAGTATCCCAAAACTCCTGAAATATCACCACTGAATTTTGATATTTGATTACCAACCCAAGTCTTAAAACCTTTTAAGTAAGAAACTAAATCACCGTAAGTTGTAATTTTATAATTTTCAACGTACTTTTCATTAATATCATTAATAGCAAAATATCCGTTTTCGCCAACTACTATCTCTTTAGCAAGAGCAATTTCATCAAAGTCTGCCTTTTGATTTGCGCAGAAAGCTTCGTAAACATTGCCTATTTTTGAATCAAAATCACCATAAATTGAATCAAGTTTAGAATTATCAACCGCTGTCTTTAAGCTAGCAATAGCATTTACTGCCTTATTATATTCTGTCAAAGCATTATTATAATAATCTTTATCTAATTCTATTGATGAATCGTGAGCACCGATTTCAACTAACAAAGCATCCATGCTTTCTAATTGTGCTTTTACAGTTTCTTGATAATAAGCGTTTGTATTGCCGTCAACTATACCCTTCAATTTCCCACTTTCCGTGTTCCATTGTGAAATATAATTATTTGACTTAGCTAAACCGGCAACTATTTGGTCATATTTTCCAAGTTCTGATTCTTTGCTATTCTTAATTTCAGACTTAACTAAAGGTTGTAAATCGCCCTTAAAATATGAATATGTACTAAGTGTTGTTGCTAAATCGCTATAATCTTGTTGCATTGATGCAATTTCATCTTTAGATGCGATAAACTTATCTAACTTTGAATTTGCTTCAACGTACATCTCCTTATAAAGATCTGCTACTTGCTTTTCAAAACTTGCGATAACACCATTGTATTGAAGATATTCGGTATATCTCAAATTGAATTCGTTATATAAATAACCAAACGTTTCAGAATATTCGTTATGCTTCATGTCAGCGATAATATCTTTTTCTTTTATAGATTTACCGTTTGACAAGTTAATTGCAGTAGCTTCTAACTTCTTAATACCTGTATCTGAAGAACTATCATCAGAATATATCAATCTTAAACTTGCAAGCGCCTCTAATAAGTTATCCTTTTCCGCACTCTTTAAATTTACGTCAATTTTATTCGTAGTACTTGAAGTTTCAACAAGGTTTTTCATTTTAGTTAATGTATCTTCTATCCTCGTCTTTGTTTCACCAAGTTTTTTTTCTAATGAATCTAAATATGCCAAATCACCCGTTGCGGTATTAATTTGTGTTTTTTCCGCATCACTAAAACCATTAAAAGCTGAAACTAATGCGTCTTTCCAGTTTAAATACCTATATGAAACGTATCCGCCACCAACAACGTTTACAACTGAATTGCAAGCATTGATAAACTCATTAACGGAAATTTCCGTATCAAGCTCAGCATCGTAATCGTCAAACATCTTACTAACGTCGTCAAGTGTTTTGATTTCGCCATCACCGAAATTTAACGCTTCTTTGCCGGAATAATCAATGTTTTCAATTTCCTTAGCAAATCCTACTAAATATAAGATTTCCGGATTTGTAGCTTTAACATTCCACTTACCGCTATTTTCAACGTAGCAATCGCTTTTCTTGATAATGTTTGCTGCAGAAATTATTTTTTGTTCCTCATCAGTCAAAGAAACTCCTGCGTTTGCCGACTTAACGTTAGATAATGTGGCAACAGCGCCAACTACCAACATTAAAAGTGCCATAAAAAAAGCAAATAAGCATTTTTTAACAGTCTTTGTCATAGTTTTTATTCTCCTCATAACAATTTTCACATTGTTTTTAGTTTTATTTTTATTATATTGCCACTTACAAAAACGTAGTAATGGACAATAAATTATAATACAGTTTTTATCTTACCATAGTTTTTTTTTCTTGTCAATATTTTATTTATCAAAATGTTGAAAAAATTACCAAATATTTATTATTTTTTTCATTTTTTAAAATATCTTGCCCTAAAAAAAGGGGAACGCCACAAAAAAGCGTTCCCTTTTATTGATTTTTATCTTTATTCACTCCTTAAAGCTACAACCGGATCTTTTTTAGCTGCTATCCTTGCCGGAATTATACCTGCAATTAGCGTTAGTATAAAGCTTATACATACTAAACCTAATGCGTGAGTAAATTTAAGCGACGCTAAACGACCTACTCCCGTTATAAACTTACCTACTATTGCGTTAATAGGAATAGACAACAAGTACGTTATACCTATGCCTATCATACCTGCAAATAAACCTATTAAGAAAGTTTCTGCATTAAATATTCTTGAAATATCTTTCTTCCTTGCACCGAGTGCTCTTAATACACCTATTTCTTTTGTTCTTTCAACAACGGAAACGTAAGTGATTATACCTATCATTATGCTTGATACTACCAAAGAAATTGACGTAAAGCAAATTAAAACGATTTTAACCGCATCTACGATAGAATTAAGTGCCGAGAACAACAATGCGGTTGAATCGGAATAATGTACTTTATCTTCTTCACTTAAACCTTCTTTTTCGTTCCATTTATCTAAATGCGCTTTTAATTGTTCTTTTGCGTTGTAATCTACCGAGTAAAAGGAAAGTTTACTTATCTTTTCTTCACAACCGAGTTTTCTTGCCGAATAATCAAACGTAGTACCATTTACCAAGGGATTTACAACTCTAATATGTTCTACATTGTCAAAATCTTTTGCAATAGTAGAATTCTTACCGTTATCAAGTATTGTTTTTACTAATTTAGAAGTGTATGCAATACCTGTATCTAATACGCCTTGTTGAACTCCGTCTTTAAGTCTTACTATACCGCTTATCTTTATGGGGAAAGACTTTCCTGTTTTCGGAACGGAATCGTTATCGTATATCTTTTCTAAATACGTATTTGCTCCCACAGGTGAATATCTTTCGTCTAAATCAACGAAGTAAAAAGTTCTGTCCATTGCTTCTTCAAAAGTGAAAGTATCTTTATCGTCAAATTCAACTTCTACACCTGTATTTGCAATGTTTATATTTTCAACGCTCTTAAATCCTAAAAGCGCAAGCGTAATATCAGAAATTGCGTTGTACTGGTCAACTACAAGTAAAACTTGATCCTTTTCGGTTGCCCACTCTCCGTAAAGCAAATCGTATTGAGAAGCCAACAATTCTTGACTATCCGGTATTTCACACATCGTAGGAATATATTGACGGACAAAACTCGTTGAAATGCCGAGGTCGGAATCTTCTAAATACTTCATACTGTTTTCCAAACTCTTTACGAAAGTATCAACAGGCATTATTCCTTCAGTACCCATAAAAGAAATATTTGCAAAAATATAATCGTTTACGTCAAAACCGTAATCTTTTTGAACGCATACTTGCCAACCGTCCGAATTGCTATTTACTTCGTCCACATAGTCGTTTACGTATTTTAAGTAGTCTTCCGAAATGTTATTGCTCTTTAACATACCCGTTAAATTAGAAAACATTTTGCGAGTTGCAATCTCCTTAACTTCGGTAAACTTCGTTAAGTTTTGTCCTTCTAAAAGTTTATCAAAATCTTCTAAATCAACGGTTGCTTCCGAAACAGTTACCGGATAAACCGACAAGGTATCTGCTTGTAGTTTATTTATGTAAGTAGAAAAACCCGTTGAAACAGCCAACACGAGTGCAATACCTATAATACCGATACTTCCTGCTATAGAAGTTAAAATAGTTCTTCCCCTTTTCGTTCTTAAATTAGAAAGGGAAAGTGCAAAGGCAGTTGAAAACTTCATAGAAGATTTGCCTTTCTTTTCGCCTTTTGCCGATGCTTTTACGATAGCGTTTTCATCTATCGGGTCGTTATCTCCAACCTTTTCGCCGTCTAAAAGTTTAATAATTCTGGTAGAGTAATCTTTTGCAAGTTTTGGATTATGAGTAACCATTATTACAAGGCGTTTTTTAGCAACCTTTTTTAATAAATCCATAACTTGAATACTCGTTTCGGTATCAAGTGCGCCGGTCGGTTCGTCTGCTAAAATAATTTCAGGATTATTTATTAAGGCTCTTGCTATAGCGACCCTTTGCATTTGTCCGCCTGAAAGTTGGTTAGGCTTTTTGTTCTCTTGCCCTGATAATCCAACTTCTTTTAACGCTTTAATTGCTCTTTTTCTTCTCTCCGTTTTACTGACACCGCTTAACGTTAAAGCAAGTTCAACGTTAGATAAAACTGTTTGGTGCGGAATAAGATTATAACTTTGGAATACAAAACCTATTGAATTGTTTCTATACGTATCCCAGTCGCTATCCTTATATTGTTTGGTAGATTTTCCGTTAATAATCAAATCGCCCGAAGTATATCTATCAAGCCCACCTATAATATTTAACAACGTTGTTTTACCACAACCCGATGGACCTAAAATAGAAACAAACTCGTTTTTTCTAAATGCTATATTGACTTTCTTTAATGCTCTAACACTACTGTCGCCTTCGCCGTAGTTCTTCACTATATCTTTAAGTATTAAAGCGCAATTCTCTTTTTTTACTGTCTTCATTATTTGCTCCTATTTTTGCATTACTATATAATATCTGAAAGTGCAGTTGCAAATTCCGTTAAATCGTCAAGCGGTAAGCCTTCTAAAAGCCTTGCTTGTTCGTATAAAACAACCGCATACTTTTTTAACCTTTCTTTATCGCTATCGTATAGCGATTTTAATTTTTCTAAAATCTTATGTGTTGAACTGATTTCCAAAATCTTTTCGGCTTTCATTTTTCCGTCTGCATTAGGCATTGAATTGAAAACCTTTTCCATTTCTATTGATACGTCTCCCGCAGAAATTAAACATACGGGATACGTCTTTAAGTTAGATGTAAGTTTAACTTCTTTAACCTTATCGCCTAAACTGTTTTTAATTTCGTTTAACATATCTTTATATTCTTCACTTTGCTTTTCAAGTTGTTTCTTCTCGTCTTCGCTATCAAGTGAAAAATCGGTTTCTTGAACAGACTTAAATTTCTTGCCTTCGTATTCAATCAAAACTTTTGCAACGAACTCGTCAACGCCGTCCTTAAAAAACAATATTTCAACTCCCTTTTCTTTTGCCTTTTCAATTTGCGGAAGTTTTGCTATTGATTCGTAATTTTCACCCGACGCATAATATATGTCGTTTTGGTCGGCAGGCATTTCTTTTACGTATTCCGAAAGAGTAACGAGTTTTTGCTTTTTAGACGAGTAAAACATTAAAAAGTCTTTAAGTTTATCTTTATTCATACCAAAGCCTGCATAAACGCCAAACTTTATAGACAAACCGAATTCGGCAAATAACTTTTCGTAAGTTTCCCTATCTTCCTCAAGCATCTTTTTTAATTCAGAAGAAATCTTCTTTTCAATGCTCGTTGCAATTTGTTTTACTTGCCTGTCTTGTTGCAATATTTCACGGGAAATGTTAAGAGATAAATCGGAAGAATCTACAACACCACGAACAAATCCGAAATAGTCAGGTAAAAGTTCTTCGCATTTTTCCATTATCATAACGCCGTTTGAATATAACTTTAAGCCCTTTTTATAATCTTTTGAATAGTAATCTAAAGGTGCTTTACTTGGGAAGAAAAACAACGTATCGTATGTAACAGAACCTTCTATCTTTGCATAAACGCCCTTTAACGGATCTAACCATTCGTGGAATTCGTTTTTATAAAACTCGTTAAGGTTTTCGTTATTTACTTCAGACTTTGGTTTTTTCCATAGCGGAACCATGCTGTTTAACGTTTCTAATTCCTTTACCGTTTCATATTCGGGCTTATCGTCAGGGCTACCTTCTTTCTTCTTTGAATGAGTCATCTCCATTAAAATAGGATACCTGATATAATCTGAATATTGCTTTATAAGTGAACTGATTTTATATTCTTCTAAAAAGTCCGAATACTTAAAATCTTCGCAATCGTCTTTTAGGTGCAATGTGATTTTTGTACCGAGTCCTTCTTTCTTGCTTTCTTTAATATCGTAGCCATCTACTCCACTGCTAACCCACTCATAAGCTATGTCGCTATTATAGGCTTTTGTTAAAACTTCAATTTTATCTGCTACCATAAAAGCGGAATAAAATCCAACGCCGAATTGACCGATTAACTCGTTTTCTTTTCCTTCGTTTTCCTTTTTAAATGCAAGTGTTCCGCTCTCTGCTATAGTACCGAGATTTTTTTCCAAATCCTTATCGGTCATACCTATTCCGTTATCTTCTAAAATAATAAGCTTATTTTGTTTATCTAACGTAATTTTTATATTAAAATCCGACTTTACCGTAGTATCAGTTAAAGATATGAACTTTAACTTATCTATAGCGTCTGATGCGTTTGATATAAGTTCTCTTAAAAATATCTCTTTGTTAGTGTAAATTGAGTTTATCATTAAATCTAATATTCTTTTAGATTCAGTCTTAAATTGTTTCATTTTTATTCCCGTCCCTTTATTTTGTCTTTTTTTAGTTAGAAATACATTATAACAAAAACAAAGTTTTTGTCAAATAAATTGCTCTCTTTTATCGTTTTTTTACTGCAAAAAAGTGGGGGATTCCCCCCACTTTTGCAAAATTTATTCTATTTCTATATTTCCAGATTGAATTTTCTTTTGCTCTTTCTTTGGAATTGTTAAAGATAAAATACCTTTATCGTATTTCGCCTTTATATCCGATTTTTCTATATCTTCACCTACGTAAAAACTTCTACTGCAAGAATAACTCCTTTCTCTTCTTAGATAATTCTTGTTCTCTTGTTTTTCGCTCTTGTTCGCTTCTATCGTTAAATATCCGTCACGCAAAGATACGTTTATTTCAGACTTGTCAAAACCCGGAAGGTCAACCGCTAACTCGTATTCCTTTTCGGTTTCGTTTATGTCCGTACTCATCGCTTTTTGTCTTTCTCCATATATCATAGGCTTAAAGAAGTCTTCAAATGGGTCCGACCAAAAGTTTAACCACCTGTTTTCATCATTTCTTCTGCTTAAATAATTTTTCATACTCTTTAATCTCCTTTCTTCTTTTATTTTTTAGCACTCATTTGATTTGATTGTTAGCACTCTCATCTCTTGACTGCTAATTATATTATATTCGTTTATTTTTCTTTGTCAAGAGTTTTTGACAAATTTTTTAAAAAAATTTAAAAACAAAAAAGCGTGGCAATTCCACGCTTAAATTATTATCTATCCTTTAAGTAATTATTCGCCTAAATTAACTAATCTTTCAATAAATTTATAAAATTCAATTAAGTTTACGTCGGAATACTCAATTTCAGCAGAAAACGCTCTCGCCGTTTCTAAAACCGATTTTAGACCTTCGTTATTATTTAAATTATCGCAAATGCGTTTTATTATGAGCGTACTTATTACAGAAAATATCGTTTTTGTTTTTAAATCTACCCTATCTATTGCACAAGAAATATGCCTGTAAACAAAATACGACAATAATTGATTAAAAGGCAAATTATATTCTTCGTTCTTTTTAGTAGGTTCGTTTTCTAACAATTTTATTTTTTCTTCCCAGTTATTATCAAGTCTTTCTAATTTTGTTAAAAAGTCTGCTATCTTTTTATAGTTGATTTTTCCGTTAAAATTAACCTTATTTAATATTTGATTTAAATTTTCGTTTACACTTTTATTCAAATCAATACAGTTTAATATTTCTTCTCTATACAAAAGTACTTCGCTGTCAAACTTGCTTAATTTGTCTTTTTTATTATCCGTTTTAATTAAAACTTGTTTTTCTTTTTGAGTCAATATTATTCTGCACGCTTCTTCGCAAGATATTCCGAGTCCCGTTTCAACCCTACCCCTAAAAAAGTTTTTAAATCTCGGATGAATAGCACAAGTAGAACAAAGTGAATCTTCTCCCAAAGAAATTATCAATTCGCAAAGGTTATCTTTATTTAAAAAAGGGCATTTGCCATTTAAAAGGTTAAAAGAGCGAGTCTTAAAATCTATCGCACTATTTAATGCACTTTTAAAATCGCCCTTTACTTTCTTATATTTTTTTATACTTTTTTTATCAATGGTTATTTGCCACTTTTCACAACAAGAGTGTTTGCACTTATTTGCTATACACTTAAAACTCTTGTAGTAATTAAAAACATATTCACTCATTTATCTTTTCTATAATGTACTTTGCATAATTTAATGCAACGTTTACTTTTGTAACGCTTTCAATTCCTTCAAAAAAGGCGTTTGAATTAACTTCGCAAACGATAGGTTTATTATCATCGTCATATAAAATATCAACGCCACAATAATCTAACCCTAATATCTTTGCAGACTTTTCTGCAACCGACTTAAACTCTTCGCTTAACGTTATAGGCTTTCCCTTTCCGCCAAGCGCTATGTTTGAACGGAAGTCGTTTTGATTATATCTTTCCATAGCGGTTAAAAGTTGACCACCGATAACTATTGCCCTTATATCCGTACCAACTTTTTCCCCGTAATATTTTTGGAACAAGTGCGGTTTGGTTTTTATTTTATTTTCTAATTCAATCAGGCTTTCAAAGTCATCTACCTTATGTACACCGTGCCCCATAGAACCGTAGCTTTCTTTAACAATCATAGGAAAACCGAGTTTTCCTGCAATTACTTTTAGACTGTTTTCATCTACTTTGCTTTCTTCTTTATAACAAAGTGGAGCAAAAATAGTGTCCGGCATTTTTATTCCGTTATTTGATAAAGCAATATAAGTATCTCCCTTATCGTCGCAAACTCTTATTGCTTCGTGAGTGTTGAATAATCTTACGCCCATTTTTGTCAAAATTGAAGAAAGATATTTATCTTTATCTAAAAAAACCGCAAAATCAAAGCCTTTCAACTCACTTGAAAGGTTGCCACCTATAAGTTGATTCTTCAAAAAACCGTCTTTTACGATTTCTACTTTTACATTAAGTTTATTGAATTCTTCCGAAAGTCTTTCCGCCTGTTTTATACTTTGCCCGGGAAATCCGAAAGGATTTACAACTATTATTCCACGCATATTAAAACAAACCTATAATTTTACCATTTGAATCTACGTCAATATTTTCCGCAGCAGGAATTTTAGGAAGCCCAGGCATAGTCATTATGCTACCTGTAAGGCAAACTATAAAGCCTGCACCTGCCGATACTTTTACGTTTCTTACCGTGATGACAAAATCTGACGGCGCACCGAGTTTTGTTTGATCGTCTGAAAAAGAATACTGCGTTTTTGCCATACAAATAGGTAAATCGGAAAAACCGAATTTTTCCAAATCTTTAATTTGTTTTTCAGCTTCTGCCGTAAACGAAACGTCATTTCCGCCGTAAACTTTAACTACTATATCTTTTATTTTTTCTTTGATAGGCTTATCTAACTCATAAGAAAAATTAAAGTCGTTTTGTTTTTCACATAACGCACAAACTTCTTTTGCGAGATTTTCTCCACCCAAACCGCCTTGTGCCCAAACGGTTGATAAAACTACGTTAACTCCCAACTCTTTGCATTTTTCAATTACTAATTTAACTTCGTTATCAGTATCTGTTGGAAATCTGTTTATTGCAACAACTGCCGGAAGTTTATATACGTCAACTATATTATGTAAGTGGCGAAGTAAGTTAGGAAGACCTTTTTCTAATGCCACTAAATCTTCACAGTTAAGCTCGTCCTTTTTCAAACCGCCGTGCATTTTTAACGCCCTTATCGTGCCTACTAATACTACGGCAGAAGGTTTAAGGTTTGCAACCCTACATTTAATATCTAAAAACTTTTCCGCACCGAGATCCGCACCGAATCCTGCTTCGGTTACAACGTAGTCGGCAAGTTTTAATGCCGTTTTAGTTGCTATAACGGAATTGCAACCGTGCGCAATATTAGCAAAAGGTCCACCGTGAATAATTGCAGGTGTGCCTTCTAACGTTTGAACAAGATTAGGCTTTAATGCGTCAACTAAAAGTGCCGTCATTGCGCCCTGTGCTTTTAAATCGCCTGCAGTTACTGGATTGCCGTCAAAATTATATCCTATAACGATTTTTGAAATTCTTTGTTTTAAGTCTTCAATAGAATTAGACAAACATAAAACCGCCATAATTTCAGACGCAACGGTAATATCGTATCCGTCTTCTCTCGGAGTTCCGTTAGCCTTTCCACCTAAACCGTCAACTACAAAGCGGAGTTGCCTATCGTTCATATCAACGCATCTTTTCCACGTTATTCTTCTACTGTCAATTCTCAATGCATTTCCGTGATAAATATGATTATCTATCATTGCGGCAAGCAAATTATTTGCCGCACCTATTGCGTGAAAATCTCCCGTAAAGTGAAGGTTAATATCTTCCATAGGAATTACTTGTGCATAACCGCCACCTGTTGCACCGCCTTTTACACCGAATACAGGACCTAACGAAGGTTCTCTTAAAGCGCATACAACCTTTTTACCTATTCTCTTTAAGCCGTCGGCAAGTCCTATACTCGTCGTGGTCTTTCCTTCGCCTGCCGGTGTCGGAGTTATAGCGGTAACCAAAATCAACTTGCCGTCTTTATTCTTACTTTCTCTTAAAAAAGACAAGTCTATTTTAGCCTTGTAGTTTCCGTATTGTTCTATATATTTACTATCAACGTTAATGCCCTTTGCAATTTCATTTATATTTTTAGGGGTTATACTTTGTGCAATTTCTATGTCGCTTAACATATTTTCTCCTATTTAATTCTATTAACCTTTTTTCCACGTTCTCGGTTGGAAAAATAATATCAATGGAAATATTTCAAGTCTTCCGGCAAGCATAACAACCGACAAAACTATTTTTGAAAAACCAGAATATCCCGCAAACGAATTTAGCGGATTTATCGTTGCGCTAAACGAAGGACCTACGTTGCTTATGCAAGTTATTGACGCCGTAAAGTGTGTTAATAAATCGCCGTCCGCAAATGAATCAAACGATAAAAGTATCGTTGAAACAATAACGATGACAACGTAAAATATAAAAAACGTTCTGATGTTTGAACTTACTTCGCTTGTAACGGGTTTTCCTTCAAACTTAAAGTTGACTATTTCTCTGTTGCTTGCATTTTTTCTTAAATCCGAAAATCCCGATTTAAGCAAAACCGAAGCCCTAACGACTTTTAATCCACCACCCGTTGAACCTGCACTTGCACCTATTATCATTAACACGAAAATAATGCTTTTTGAAAGTGCAGGAAAAGCGTTTATATTCGCAGTAGAAAATCCCGTTGATGAACTTATTGCGGTAACTTGGAAGAAAGATATTCTCAACGCTTCGCCGAAGTTAGATACGGTTGACAAAATGTTTATAGCGATGGCAAATGCCGAAACTATAACCATTGATAAGTAAACTAAAAACTCTTCGCTTTTTAGTCCCTTTAATGCGTGTCCCGAAATAATCAAAAAGAAAACGTTAAAGTTCACACCGAACAAAAACATAAAAATAGTTATAACAATTTCAACGTATCTACTATCGTAATATGCAATGCTTCCGTTATGAAGGGCAAAGCCACCTGTTCCCGCTGTGGAAAATGCGGTTAAAACGCTATCGTAAATACCTATTTTTGAAAAACTCAATAAAATAATAAGTAAAGCGGTTAATCCCAAATATATTGCGTAAAGTATTCTTGACGTATAACTGATTTTACCGACTATTTTTGATGCTGTAGGTCCCGGAGACTCTGCCTTAAATAAGTACATACTTCCAAGACTACTCTTCGGAAATATAGCAAGCAAAAACACAAGCACACCCATACCGCCTATAAAGTGAGTAAATATACGCCAAAAGGCTATGCTTTTACTTAAAACTTCAACGTCTTCTAAAATTGACGCACCGGTTGTTGAAAAACCCGAAACTGTTTCAAAAAGTGCGTCTATATAATTTGGGATTTCTTTGCTGATTACAAATGGCAACGCTCCGAACACTGAAAATAAAACCCAACTTAATACGACTATAACAAAACTTTCCTTAACACGAATATTAGTGTTTTTATTTAATAAAAAAGAAAGTGGCAATCCTACTGCGAAAAGAATACTTGCAGGAATTAAAAAACTTAAATACTTGCTATCTTGATAAAGCAAACTTAACCCCATGGGTATCAAAAGGAAAACTGCTTCAATAATCAAAACTTTTCCTATTATGCCAAAAATTGTTTTGTAATTCATAAACGATTATTTACTTCAATATATCGCCGAGTTCGGCAATCTGTTTTACTGCCGTTACGACAATTACTCTATCTCCCTTATTTATTACGGTGTTGCCGTCAGGAAATATATATTCTCCGTTGCGGACAATACCACCTATTAAAACTTGTTTTCTGATTTTTAACTCTGATAAAGGGACACCTATTCCTTCAAAGTTTTCGCCAACTAAAAATTCAACGGCTTCTATCTTATTGTTAAGTTTATAGAATACCTTAATCTCGTCGTCTCCGTAATTTTGAAGTGAACGTACGAACGAAATAAGATAGTTCGCTATACACATTCTGGGGCATACTATTGAGTGAAGCCCTAATTTAATTCCTATATCTTTAATTGAATCTCTATCAACCTTCGTTATAACCTTATCAACCTTTTCGCCCATTGCGTAAAGTGATACGATAACGTTCTCTTCGTCCATTCCCGTTAAACTTATGAAAGCATCACTATTTTTCATTCCTTCATCAACAAGAATTTTTTGATCAGTTCCGTCTCCGTTTAATATCGTTGCCTGTGGCAAAAGCATAGCGAGTTCTTCGCAACGATTTATGTCTTTTTCTAATATTTTAACCGAACACCAGTCCGATATTTCCTTTGTAAGATAATACGCTATTTTACCGCCACCGACAATAAACGCAGACTTTGCTCTCGGTGTAAAAATATTTATCTTTTTAGAAAATGCCGTAAGTTCGCTTTCTGTTGCAATTATAAAAACGGTATCGTTTTCTTCTATTACAAAATCTCCACGGGGAATTAAAACTTCGTTATTTCTCTCTATCATACCGAAAAGAAGTTTTTGTTCCATTTCCTTTGAAATGTCCATAAGCGACTTTCCGATTAAAGTATTGCCTGCCTTTATATCAAACTCTACCATTAAAGCCTTGCCGTGTGCAAAACTTTCAATACTCTTTGCAGAAGGAAACTTTAATAAACTTGCAATATCTTTACTTGCTCTGTATTCAGGGTTAAACGCATAGTCTAAGCCTAAATCAAGCATATTGTTTACTTCGTTAAAATATTGCGGATCACGAATTCTTGCCGTAGTCTTTTTTGCACCGAGTTTTTTTGCTAACACCGAGCACAAAATATTTACTTCGTCTTTTGAAGTGCAAGAAATAACAAGGTCGGCATCAGTAGCGTCTGCATCAAGCAAAACTTGACGCTCTAATCCGTTACCGACAACGCCCTTTGCGTCGTACTCATTTACAAATTCTTCAATTTTCTTTTGGTCGTTGTCAACAATAACGACTTCGCAACCTTCTTTTACCAAGGTTCTTGCAAGCGTTCTGCCGACTTTACCTATACCTATAATTAAAATTTTCATACCCTAATATAATAAGCATTTTTTATAAAAAAGTCAATTATTTTATCAATTTGTCCTTTTTTTACGCAAAAAGCCTTCTATATAGAAGGCTTTATTTTCTTAATAATATTTAACTAAACGCACGAAATTTGCCGTTTTTTTAGGTTCTAACTCAAAAACACCGTATTTTTGACTAAATTCAATAGACGGTGCGTTGTCGGTATCAGGAAGGTTCGTCCACGGTTCAATACACACCGTTTTACCGAGTCCCGGTCTCCAAAACAACACGTTATTTATTCCGTTAAAGTTTGATTCGCCTATTAAAGTGCCGTCGTTTTTCTTTAACATTACCTTTCTTGAATTGATATCTTTTAATACTATCGTTCTATCGTTAATAAGTTTGTTTTCGGAAAATTTTAAGATTCTCCCCTTTCCCATTGACTTCGTTATTCCCGATAAATGCCCCGTGTCGTTATTGACTTCGTGGTCAATAAAATCTTCTTCTTTTTCAAACTCCAAATAATAGTTTTCTATATCGTCTTCTATCTTAAACGATTCGTGTCCGCCACAAGCATAGTAAAGATTTTCATCAGACGGATTTCCGATATTGTATTCAATTATAATATTGTCTTCTTTTAGCCTATATATAACTTCTAAAATAAAATCGTACGGAAATGTCTTTTTCGTTTCTTTTGACGAACACGCCGAAAATCTTAAAAAGTCTTTGCCTTGCTCTATTAAAGCAAAACCTATATAGCAGGCAAGTCCGTGTTGTTCGCCAATATAATCTTTACCAAACTTTGTTACCACTACTGTTCCGCAATATGGAAACAAAACGGGAGCGTGTCCGTCCCACTCTCCGTTTTCGTTTTGCCACATTCTTTCCTTTCCATCTTTTATAACGCTTATTATCTCTGCGCCGAGTGAATTGACTTTTATTTCTATTTTTTCGTTTTTAAGAGTGTATATCATATATCTTCCTCGTTAAATTCTATCGCTTTTTTCTTTTTGAATATTTTAACTAAATCAATTTTTAATTCGCTTATTAAAGTTCCGATAAACACGATAGCAAAACCTATTATAAGTGAAGGCGTTGCTTTATCCATACCGACTATGATTGAAAACATTGCACCGAACACTGCTTCTAAACTTAATATAACAGCCGATTGACTTGACGATACTTTCTTTTGACCTATAAGCAAAGCAAATTGAGCAAACAACGTACAAGCAAGTGTTAGATAAATTATATTTATTATTTGTTTTCCGTTTAACGCAAAACTTTGTATTCCGTAAATAGGAATTTCAAAACACAACGTGTAAATTGATAATATTATTCCGCAAAAGAATAATTCCACAATAAGAAGTTGAATAGGGTCGTCGTTTTTATTAGCGAACATATCAATAAAAACTATTTGCAAAGCATATCCGATTGCACCTAAAAACGTGAAAAAGTCGCCGAGATTTAATCCTGCATTTTCGTTGGAATTTGAAAAGGTTATAAAACCTATACCTATTGCGCAAATGACAAGTGCGATAAGATTATATAGTTTGGGTTTTACCCTTACTATCAGCCAAACAAAAAACGGAGTCATAACGCAATAAAGCGAAGTGATAAAAGCGTTCCTTGCTGGTGTCGTTCTTTTAAGGCCGAAAGTCTGTGTTAAATATGCAAAGGCTAAACACAAGCCTATTATAACGCCACGGAAAATAACTCCCTTATTTATTTGCTTAACTCTTTTAAAAAAGATTATTCCAAACAAAATGGAAGCAACTAAAAATCTGACGGCAATTACGTATATAGGCGGGAGATTATCTATCGTTTCTTTTAATATTACGAAGGAACTTCCCCAAGCAAGAGTTGCCAACACTAATAATAACTGACCTATTAAGTTGTCTTTCTTTAGTTTTTGCATATTTTTATTTTATCATATTTTAATTGATAAAATCAATCAATATAAGCTATATTATATCCCATATCAAAAAACGGAGTAATTTTTACTCCGTTTTTTTAAATTGATATTCTGTTTTTTATTTGGGCAAGGGCGTTCTTTTCTAATCTGCTTACTTGCGCTTGACTTATTCCTATTTCTTCGCTTATTTCGGTTTGAGTTTTTCCTTCAAAATATCTTAACATTATTATCTTTTTTTCTCTGTTTTCTAATACTTTGATTGCACCGAGTATCGCCACCTTTTCCGTCCAGTTCTCTTCGGTGTTTTTTTCGTCCCCAAGTTGATCCATAAGCAACAACTCGTCTCCGTTTTTACTGTAAACGGGGTCGTATATAGAAACGGTATCGCTGATTGCGTCTAATGCGTAAACCACTTCGGATACGGCAACCTGCATTTTATCAGCAATTTTTTCCATACTAACTTCTTCTTTGTTTTTTTCCATTTCTTCACGAGTTTTTAAAACTTGATACGCCGTATCTCTTATTGACCTTGCAATTCTTAAAGAGTTTACGTCCCTTAAATATCTCTTTATCTCTCCGATAATCATAGGTACTGCGTAAGTGGAAAACTTAACGTCATATTTTAAATCAAAATTATCTATGGCTTTCATTAAGCCTATCATTCCGGCTTGAAAGACGTCGTCAGAATTGACTTTCTTTGCCCAAAATCTTTTTATTATTGATAAGACAAGTCTTATATTTGCGACTGCAAATTCTTCTCTCGCTTCTCTATCGCCGTTTGCGATTTTCTCTAAAAGTGCTTCCGATTCTTTTTGACTTATTTTCGGTAAATTAGACGTGTCTATTCCACAAATCGTTACTTTACTCATATAACCTCCTATGTATAGTAGAGTAAAGTATTAGCATTATAAAATTATTTATACCATTTTAGAAAACTCTTTTTTTAATCTTCCTATTATCTTCTTTTCAAGCCTTGATATGTAAGACTGCGATATCCCTAAAAAATCAGCAACTTCTCTTTGAGTTTTTTCTTCATATCCGTTAAGTCCGTATCTCATTTCCATTATTTCTTTTTCTCTCGCTTTTAATTTTGACAAGGCGTTTTTAAGTAAATCTTCTTCCACACCGCCTTCTATCTTTTTATAAACGCAGTCGGTATCCGTCCCAAGCACGTCGGAAAGCACTAACTCGTTGCCTTCCCAGTCGGTGTTTAGTGGTTCGTCAAAAGAAACTTCGTTTTTTATTTTAACACTCTTTCTTAAATGCATAAGTATTTCATTTTCTATACACCTGCTCGCATAAGTTGCAAGTTTAACGTTTTTATCTAACGAAAAAGAACTTATCGCTTTAATTAAACCTATCGTTCCAACCGAAACCAAATCGTCTAAATCCACACCCGTATTTTGAAATCTTTTTGCTATATAAACTACGAGTCTTAAATTGTGTTCTATAAGTTTATCTTTAACGTCTTCTCCGTTAGATAGTCTCCCCACCATTTCGGATTCTTCTTCCGGAGTGTAAGGATTAGGCAAAACATCTCCGCCGTTTATATAGTTTAGTATGTTTTCATCAAAACTTAATTTTTTTATTAGCCGTTTAAGTTTTTCAAGCAGTTTCATTTTCCATCTCCTTATTTTCCATATTTAATAGTGCAGGATGCAATAAAAATTCACAATCACAAAAAATTGATTTTTTTATCGCACACACTCTTACATCTTTTATTATATTCGCTTGTCCGTTAAAATATATCTTTACGTAATCTACAACGATTGCAGATTTTTCATCACTTCCTATGACTGAAAAAAAAGATATTTTTTTTAGTGTTTTTACCGAACTGTTATTAAGAAGTTTTTTAAAAACGTTTACTCCACAAAATATTACGGGGTGATTTTTATCGTAAACACCGTTGCCACTATCTAAAAATCCAGTCGCATTTATTTTCGTTTTACCAACGCCTACTTCAATATCAAAAATAAATGACGAAACGTTTTTCTTTTTGTAAACGTTATTTACTATTTTCTTTACTATAATAGTGATGATATAAACTGAAAGAATACTAAATAAAATTATCAATTCGTTAGAAATTAAATATTTTTTAACCGAATAAATAAGTCCGCCCGAAATAAACGTTAAACATAAAAATATACCTAACGAAAAAAAGAATTGCCTTTTACTATTCCACTTGTAAAGCCAAAGAGTTAAAATCATTCCGAATAAACCTTTAAGCAAAATTACTACTATCTGATTAACTTTTATTAGTGGAAAAATCAACGAGAAAACTGCTCCGAAAATTGAAGAAATTATTATTCTTATTTTTTTTGCCTTAGTTTTAGAAATTTTTGTGGTGGCTTTAAGTAGTAGAAAATCTATAATGAAGTTTTCTATCAAAACGTATTCTATGTAGATAATCATAAAAGCCCCCGTGCATATATCGTAGCACGGGGGCTTATTCCTTTTAAGTAAAAATTTTTGTTTTTATCGTATTTTTTAGGGAATTATTCTAATTCAGTTTTCTTCTTTGATTCAATGTAAAAAAGTGATGAGAATTTCTTGAAAATAGGTTAAAATTCAAAAAACTTATCAAGCATTTTTGAGAAGAACCCTATGATAAATCCGTTAAACAACGCCATTACAAGTGTTCCCCAACCTATTCCGACAAAATTGCCGAACCCGAAAAAGCAAAAACTCATAATAAGCGAAATAATCAAAAACGTTATATCAAATATCCACTTAAACTTGCCGACACTTAAAGCGTATCTTACAGTAACTCCGCTGACGAAAAAATCATAAACTTGCGGAAAAATATACGCCTTAAAATGAAGTGATACTGCAAATGACGTTATAACTATTCCTGCAATAAAAAGCACGATTTTAGTGAACATGTGCAAATGCACAAGTGCACCTGCCTGCAAAAACGGAATCAGTTGAATACAATCTAAAATCGCTCCGTAAAATAGGCAAGTGATAAAAGCAAAAAAGAAAGTAGGCTTAAACGTTCTCATTATCAAACACAATATAATAAATAAAATTGCTTGAACTATATATTCCGAAACTCCAAAAGTTAGCCCCGTCACCTGCGACAAAATAAATGCAGGACTTACTATCATAGAAAGCCCGAAATCTACTGCCGATAATAACGCTACCGAAAACGCCATTAGCACGTTTGCTAATATGTACACGAGTTCACTTTTTAATTTTATCTTTTTCATTATTTATCTTCTTTATCCTTAATAAGGTAAATTATAAATGAGATAGCCGAAGCAAATAAAAACATAGTTCCAAATTGACCTATCATATTTGCGATAAAAGGTTTCCCTGCTTCTCTATGAAAGGTTAAAGTAAACCCTTCTTTCGTAACGAAATGAAAAAAATAAAAATTAAACGCTAAAACCACGATTGCAATTATCAAACATATTAGTGAAAATTTAAGTAATTGTTTTTTATTCATTCGTATCTCCCGTATTTTTCATAAACTCCAAAATTATATCGTTTTGCACGTATAAATATTCGTCTTTTATTTTAATGCTGTTGCCGATTTTTTCTAAATATTTTTCCTTTTTATCTAATTGCTTTTTATACTCCGTTTCAAAATCTTTATTAAAGTTTTTCTTAAAAACTTCGGTATCAATTCCGTACTTCGTTCTTAAAGCAAGCATAATGAATTCAAACTCTGCATCAGTTCCTTCCACCGTTTCGCTTGAAACTTCCGGCACTTTATTAAAAATAATTGCGTTCATATATTCGTCTATAACCGAAGTGTTTGTAAATCTTCTGTTATCTATAAAAGACGATGCCGAAACGCCAAGTCCGATATATTCGCCACGCTTCCAGTAATTTAAGTTATGTTTACTTTCATAACCTTGTTTAGCAAAGTTAGAAACTTCGTATCTATCAAAGCCTTTTTCCTTTAAGTATTCCCTTGCTCCGTCATAAATATCGGCAGTTTCGTCATCTGAAAGCAATTCGCCGTTAAGATAATCGGTGTAAATAGGAGTGCCTACTTCCGGTGTTAAAGCATACATTGAAATATGACTTACTCCCCCTGCTATCGCTAAGTCTATACTCTTTTTTACTTGCTCTAACGTTTGCTCGTGAAGACCTATCAAAATGTCGGCGCTGATATTTTCGCCTTTAAGCATATTAGTGCAAAGTAAAAAATCTTTCGCCGTGTGAATTCTGTTTAATCTTTTTAGTTGTTCGTCGTATCCCGTTTGAAGCCCTATAGAAAATCTGTTTATGCCTGCTTTTTTATAAGCATCAACCTTTTCTTTATTTAACGTGCCGGGATTTATTTCAATAGTTATTTCGGGATTATCCGATAGTGTATAATATTTTTTTATTTGCTTAATAACGCCCGAAATATAATTCGGCGGTGCTATAGAAGGAGTTCCACCACCTATATAAACAGTATCAAAAACTTTATTAGTAAGTTTTTTACCCCACCCTTCTATCTCTCTATATAAACACGCAAAATAACTTTCCATTTTGCCTATCTCTTTTGGAAAAGACGCAAAGTCGCAATAAGTACATTTGCTTTTGCAAAAGGGTATATGAATATAAATACCTGCCATAATTTCTTCCTTAATTATTATCTGAATCCGTTTTAAGTATTTCAATAAACGCTTCACTCGGTATTTCAACCGAACCGATTGAACGCATTTTCTTCTTGCCTTCTTTCTGCTTTTCTAATAACTTTTTCTTTCTGGTAACGTCGCCACCGTAGCACTTTGCCAAAACGTCTTTTCTATAAGCCTTAACAGTTTCTCTCGCTATAATTTTTCCACCGACCGCCGCCTGAATAGGAATTTCAAACATTTGTCTCGGAATAACGTCTTTAAGCCTTTCTGCTATTTGACGGCCACGCTCATAAGCCTTATCTTTATGCACGATTATAGAAAGTGCATCACAAATATCGCCGTTTAATAACATATCAAGTTTAACGAGGTCGCTTCTTTCGTACCCTGCAATCTCATAGTCAAGTGAAGCATAACCCTTTGTTCTACTCTTTAACTGGTCAAAGAAATCGTAAATTATTTCGTTGAGTGGCAAGGTGTATTTTAACTGTACTCTCGTTTTATCAAGATAAATCATATCTTTATAAACGCCACGCTTAAACTGACACAACTCCATAATAGGTCCGACGTAATCAGGCGGAGTGAATATACTTGCGTTGATTATCGGTTCTTCCATATAGTCAATTTCGGTTACGGGTGGCAAGTGAGTAGGATTTTCTACAACTAACTTCGTTCCGTCAGTTTTGTAAACGTTATAGGAAACGCTCGGTGCGGTTGTGATAATATCTAAATCAAACTCTCTTTCAATTCTCTCTTGAATAACGTCCATGTGTAATAGACCTAAAAATCCGCATCTGAAACCAAATCCTAATGCGGCGGAGTTGTCTGGTTCTATTGAAAGTGCAGCGTCGTTTAACTTTAATTTTAAAAGTGCGTCTTGTAAATCGTTGAACTTACTTCCGTCTAACGGGAATACTCCAGAGAAAACCATAGGCAATGCTTTTTTATAACCGGGGAGTGGCTCGCTCGCTTTCCTATCTGCGTTTGTTATCGTATCGCCGACAGCCGTATCTTCAATACTCTTAATACTTGCGGCAATATATCCTACTTCACCTGCAGACAACGTGGGCGTAGGTTGCATCTTCGGTGAAAACACGCCTACTTCGGTTACAGTAAACTCTTTGCTTGACATAAAAGTAGTTATTCTATCGCCGACTTTAACCGTTCCGTCTTTTATTCTTACAAAACAAATTACGCCTTTAAAATTATCGTAATAACTATCAAATATCAAGGCTTTAAGCGGTGCGTTCTCGTCGCCACTCGGCGCAGGAATATTTTTTACGATTCCTTCTAAAACGTCTTGTATATTTAAGCCTGACTTTGCCGATATTCTCGGTGCGTTAGATGCTTCTATTCCCAAAATATTTTCTATTTCTTCCTGTGTTGCTTCGGGATTAGCAGACGCTAAATCCATTTTGTTTATTACAGGCATTATCTCTAAATCGTTATCTATAGCAAGATATGCGTTAGCCATAGTTTGCGCTTGTACGCCTTGCGTTGCGTCAACTATTAAAATTGCACCTTCGCACGCTTTTAGAGAACGAGAAACTTCGTAAGTAAAGTCAACATGCCCCGGAGTGTCTATAAGATTAAACGTATATTCAATTCCGTCTTTTGCTTTATAAAACATTCTGACAGGTGTGAGTTTTATAGTTATGCCCCTTTCTCTCTCTAAATCCATAGAGTCTAAAAGTTGCTCTTCCATATCTCTTTCGGAAACCTGTCCCGTCATTTCCATAAGTCTATCGGCAAGTGTGCTTTTGCCGTGATCTATATGTGCAACTATACAAAAGTTTCTGATTTTATTTTTATCTGTTGACATAAATTTTCCTTTTCATTATAATAATAACTAATTTAGTATAACCTATATACAGCCATTTGGCAAGTAATTTTTAAAAGGTGGATTATGAGATTAAGTAAAAATTCGTGGCTACTCACTCGCCCTATCGCACACAGGGGCTTATGGGGAAATGATATCATTGAAAACTCTTTAACCGCTTACCAAAAAGCAGTTGACTTTAACTACCCCATTGAAATTGATTTATATATGTCATCGGACGGCGTTTTATATTCTTTTCACGATAAAAACTTAAAGCGTATGACAAACGACGATAGAAATATTTGCGATATTTCTTCAAGTGAAATAGATAAATTGCGTTTGCTTATCTCAGACCAAAAAATACCTTCGTTTATGGAAGTGTTAAATCTCGTAAACGGAAAAGTTCCACTCCTTATTGAATTAAAAGACCAACCGAACGGAAAACTTTTAGTTGAAAAAACCCTTTCAATTTTAAAAGACTACAAAGGCGAATTTGCAATACAAAGTTTTAACCCACTATATATAAAAATAGTGAAAGATAAAATGCCAAATGCAATCCGTGGAATACTTGCTACTTGCGATAAAGAAGATTTAAAAGAAAAAAAGCCTTTAACGAGATTTATAGTTAAAAATATGGCACTTAACTTTTTGATAAAACCCGATTTTATCAGTTATTATTATAAGGGATACCCCTTAAAAAACCGTAAAACGAAAAACAAAGGTCTACTCGCATGGACAATTACAGATAGCGAAACTTATAATAAAGTTAAACCTTTTATAAACAATATAATTTTTGAAAACTTTATTCCGGAAAAATAAATTGTAATTTTAATTTTTAATAAAAAAGAGCCCTTTAATACAAGGGCTCTTTAATTATCTACCGAACTTTTTCATTAAAAGTGCTACCATATCTTCGTTGGACATTTCTTTTTCTTTTCTCTTTTCCGCAAGTTTTCTTCCTTCCTTTCTCTCCTTATCGGTCTTCTGATTACCTGCGTTTATGCCGTGTGGCAATTCACTCGTTTTAAGTGTGAGTGATATTTTCTTCTTTACTAAATCAACGCCCATTACTTTAACTTTGACGTTATCGCCAACTTTTAATACTTCCGACGGGTGCTTTATATAGTTATCTGAAATTTGCGAAATGTGAACTAATCCGTCTTGATGAACGCCTATATCAACGAACACGCCGAAGTCTATAACGTTTCTTACCGTGCCGTTTAATTCCATACCTTCTTTTAAGTCTTCTAAACTCATAAGGTCTGAGCGGAGTATGGGCTTTGGAAGTGAATCACGAATATCTCTACCCGGTTTACACAACTCGTCAACTACGTCCCTTAAAGTCGGTTCGCCTATTTCACATTTTTTTGCCAAATTGCTCCAACCGATTTTCTCTATTTTTTCTTTTATATCGCCTATCTTTCCGTCTTCTACGTCTTTTAACGTATAACCCGTTTCGTCAAGTAATATTTCAACTGCTTTATAATCTTCGGGGTGAACGGCTGTGTTATCTAAAATATCTCCGCCGATAATACGCAAGAAACCTGCACATTGTTCGTACGCTTTTTCGCCCAGTTTACTTACCTTTAACAAATCTGCTCTCTTTGTAAAACTTTGTTTCTTTCTATACTCAACGATATTTTTTGCAATACCGCTATTTAATCCTGCAACGTAAGATAATAAACTTGGAGAAGCGGTGTTTAAATCTACGCCGACAGAGTTTACACAGTCTTCTACAACTCCGCCTAAGACTTCTTCTAATCTATTTTCGGGCATATCGTGTTGATATTGTCCTACCCCTATACTCTTAACGTCAATTTTAATAAGTTCTGCCAAAGGGTCTTGAATTCTTCTTGCAATAGATACGGCTGACCTTTGCGTAACGTCAAAGTCGGGGAATTCTTGTGCGCCTAACTTACTTGCAGAATAAACCGAAGCACCTGCTTCGTTTACAACGGCGTAAGAAACTTGCCTATCGCATTTTTTAATAAGGTTGGCAACGAAAATTTCACTTTCTTTACTTGCCGTGCCGTTTCCTATTGAAATAACGTCAACGTTATATTTTTTAATTAAATCTAATATTTTTACTTCTGCTTCTTCTATTTTATTTTGTGGCGGTGTCGGATAAATTACAGTCGTATCTAACACGTTTCCACTCGGGTCTATTACGGCAATTTTGCAACCCGTTCTATACGCAGGGTCAAGCCCTAAAACAATCTTTCCTTTAAGTGGCGGTTGAAGTAAAAGCGGACGCAAATTTACCTCAAACATTTTGATTGCTTGTTCGTTAGCCTTGTCCGTTAAATCGCTTCTTACTTCTCTTTCTATTGAAGGAAAAATAAGTCTATTATAAGCGTCTTCTACTGCTTTGCCAACGATTTTACCACACTCGTTATCTGCCTTAACAAAATTCTTTTTAATTGAATCAACGGTGCTTTCTTCGTCAAGCGTTAAACTTACCCTTAAACATTCTTCCTTTTCGCCACGGTTTATGGCAAGTATTCTATGCGACGGAATTTTACTTATCTTTTCGCTATATTCCGAATACATATCGTAAATTAAAGCGTTTTCGTTTTCTAATAACTTACAAGAAATATCGCCTGTTTCGGCAAGTTTTTTTCTTAAAGATTTTCTTAACTCTGCGTCATCCGAAACCATTTCGGCAATAATATCAGATGCACCCTTAATAGCATCTTCTATCTTTTCAACGCCCTTTTCTTTATTGATAAACTCTTTTGCCTTTTCGTTTATATCAATATTTTCTTGCTTATATATTATATCTGCAAACGGTTGAAGTCCTTTTTCAATAGCGACGCTTGCTCTCGTTTTTCTCTTTTGTTTATAAGGCCTATAAATATCTTCCACTTCGGTCATTGTTTCTGCCGTCGTTAAAGCAATGGCTATTTCGTCCGTCATTTTTCCTTGTTCTGTTATTGAAGACGCTACTTCTTCTTTTCTCTTATCAAGATTTCTTAAATATTTAAGTCTATCGGAAAATTCACGAAGAACTTGGTCATCACACGAACCCGTCATTTCCTTTCTGTACCTTGCTATAAAAGGAATTGTATTTCCTTCGTCAATAAGCGAAATAATATTTGCCGAATAGTTTTCTTTAATTGTAAATTCTTTTGCTAATTTTATTGAATAATCCATATTTTACCTAATTCTTTTTGCCCTTTCTTTTTCTTATTTCTTTAATTACCTTTTCATAGCCGTTATCACTCGGCTTATAATATATTCTGTCTTTTAAGCTGTCGGGTAAATACTGTTGCTCGCAGTATCCGCCGTAATCGTGCGGATATTTATACTGGCTTGCCATTTTTTTATCTTCTTCGCTACCGTAAACGGCGTTCTTTACCCACGGCGGAACGTTATCGTCTTTAACCACTATTGCATCTTCTTTTGCCATATCCATAGCGACTACAACAGAGTTTGATTTTTCTGCTTCGCATACGTAAATTATCGCTTCTGATAACGGCAATATGCCTTCCGGAATACCCATTCTCTCTATCGCCATATATGCGTTAGTTGCTATAACGAGTGCTTGCGGATCTGCCATACCTACGTCTTCGGACGAGTGTGCTATAACACGCCTTGCAATAAGCAACGGATCGCAACCGCCTTGAACTAATCTTTGCATATAATAAAGTGCAGCGTTTGCATCTGAACCACGAAGACTTTTACAAAATGCCGAAAGCATATCGTAATAGGCTTGTTCGTCAAACGAAAGTGCCTTTTGCTGAATACTTTCTTCTGCGTCTTTAAGCGTTATATGAATTACTCCGTCGCTATCGGGCGAAGTGGTAAGTGATGCAAGTTCTAATGCGTTATATGCTACACGCAAATCTCCTGCGCAAATTCTTGCAAAGTGATTTATTGCATCTTCATCAATTTTAATGGGAAGGTTCCCTAATCCCCTTTCCTTATCTGTAAGTGCTTTTTTTAATGCAAAAGCGATATTATCTTCGGTTAATCTTTTAAGTTCAAAAACCCTGCATCTTGAAACGATAGCCGGCGTCATTGAAGCGAAAGGATTTTCGGTTGTTGAACCTATAAAAATAATATCTCCCTTTTCAATAGCCGGAAGCAAACTGTCGCTTTGCGTTTTGTTAAACCTGTGGCATTCATCTAATAATAAGTAGGTTTTTTTGCCGAAGAGTTTGAGATTTTCTCTCGCTTCGTCAACTACTTTTTTTACGTCAGCTACCCCTGAAGAAACGGCGTTTAACTTAACGAAATTACCTTGAGTGTTAAGTGCAACGACGTTAGCAAGGGTTGTTTTTCCGCACCCCGGAGGACCCCAAAAAATACAACTGCCAAGCCTATCAAGTTTAATTGCCCTTCTTAACAAACCCGTTTCGGAGACAATGTGTTCTTGACCTATAAACTCAGAGAGTGTTCTTGCTCTCATTCTTTCGGCGAGTGGAATATTCTTCTCTTTTTCGCCTGTTAAATCAAATAAATCCATACAAATATTTTAACATATTTTATATTTTTTTACAAGCACTAATATACATATAATATGATTAAATATTTCAATCCATTAAAAGAAAGTTTTTTAGCAATATTTTTACTTGTTTTTGCAATTATTTTTGCCGTGGGTGGATATTCCTATGCCGTAGGAAACGGAATAAAACTTTGGGTAGCTACCATTTTAACGTCGCTATTCCCCTATTTTTTTATTTCGGCTTTTTTATCTTCACTTTCAATAACCGGAAAACTCTCTTTAAGACTTTCGCCGTTAACAAAAAAATTATTCAACGCAAACGGATTAACCGGCTACGCATTTATAATGAGTATTTTATCCGGATACCCTACGGGAGCAAAAACAGTTTCGGATTTAAAAGAAAGAGGACTTATTTCAGATATAGAAGCAATAAGGGCAAGTGCCTTTTGCTCCACTTCTTCGCCCATGTTTATGTTTGGAAGCGTTGGCTGTATTATGTTTTGTTCGCAAAAATTCGGAATAGCACTTTTTTTAACTCATATTATTTCGGCATTTACTTGTGCCGTCATTTTTTCCTTTTACAAAAGAAGGGAAAAAGCGACCGAGTCAAAAACAGTTTTTGTTACTTCGGATTCCATAATTTACGACAGCACTTATTCAGCCGTGATATCGGTTTTGATTGTCGGTGGACTTATCACTATTTTTTACGTGCTTATTGAAATACTCTCTTCTTTGGGTTTTCTTAATCCTATAATAAATTTTATAAATATTTTTGTTAAAAACGAAAACATAAGTAGCGGAATAGTTTACGGACTTTTAGAAAACACGAGGGGATTACAAGAAATTTCAAAAACTCAAATAAACGCATTATCCTTTTGCACTTCTTGTCTGCTTTGCGGATTTGGTGGAATATCAATTATTGCGCAATCTATTGCCTACTTAAAAAAAGCAAAAATAAAAATTGCGCCGTTTTTAGTTGCTAAAATACTGCACGCAATTTTAAATGTTTTATTCGGATTTGTTTTTTACTTAATTTTCTTTTAGTTTTTTTATTATAAGCTCTAACGAATTATCAGGTAAATATTGTGATATATCCTTTCCTAAACTTATTTTTTTTCTTATCTTTGATGAACTTATATCTTTATATTCTTCGCACGAATTAACATAAATAGTTTTAATAAAAGGATAAAGTTCGCTGTTTATCTTTTCATATTTTTTTTCGTATTTATAATCTGTTTCGTTTCTTATTCCACGAACGTAAAATTTAACGTTATTATCTTGTAAAAACTTTGAATAATTTTCTTTTAAATCGCTATATAGTTCTATTTGTATTCTATCGTCGTTTTCAAAAGTTTTTTTAACGATTTCTAATCTTTTCTCTTTTGTTAAAAGAGTTTCTTTTTCGGGGTTATCACCCAAAACAACAAATACTTTATTAAATGCTTTTTTGCACTTGCTTATTATGTCTTCATGTCCTTTCGTTATAGGGTCAAACGAACCTGCAAAAACGCAATTAACGTTTTCTCCGTTTATTTTTGAACTTCTGAAAAAAGTTAGAATTGCTCTGCCGTATCTTCTCTCGTCGCTTTTATAAAGGTTAAAAGGAAAATCGCAAAACGGCTTTTCGTTTTCGTAAATTATAACGCCGTTTTCGGTTAAAACCCTTTGTGCAACTTCTAAAACCTTTTCACCCAAGTCGCTTTTATAAGGTGGGTCAACAAAAATAAAATCAAACTTTTCGTTTGTGGTTTTTAAATAGTTTACTGCGTCGGAAAAAGAGTATTCCGCATTTTTTGCACAGACTCTACTAACATTCCCCTTTGTCAATTCAATGCTTTCTTTTGAAAAGTCGTTAAAAACGACTTTTTTTGCACCCCTTGACAACGCTTCTATTCCTACTGCGCCCGTCCCACAAAAAAGATCCAAAAAAACCGAGCCCTCTATCTCTTTGTTTATTATATTGAAAAGGCTTTCCCTTGTCATATCGGAAGTAGGCCTTATTTCGCCACCCTTAAACTCATACAAGGTTTTACCCCTAAACTCTCCACCTATAATTCTCAATTTTATTCTCCGTAAATCTCTTTTTGTTTTTTTCTGATTCTTTCCTTTTCGCTTATAACTTTATTGCCACCGTAAATATAACCGATTCCGCAAAATGCACTTACTAACGGCACTAAAAATAAAGATAAGTAATACGAGCCGATTGATAAGTAATCTTTAAAAGAAAAATATGCAAAAAAATTAAAGTATAAGCCAACCCCTATTCCGCCGACGATTCTTGATGCGTCTTCACCGCCGATAATCCAAATTAAAGATTGAATTAAAAGCATTATGATTAGTGGTGCGCATACGATAACTCCCATTAAAAAGCCCTTAAAAACTTTATATTCTTCGGCTTCTTTTAGGGGCAAGTCTTTGCCTGTCCTTATAATTTCTTTTCTTTGCAAATCATTTGCAAACATTGTTTTAGCACCTTCAATTCCGTGATGATTAAACAACACGAAATTGATAACTAAAAACAATAATAAGTTGATAGTTAAAAGTATAATCTTTATCCAGTTTTCACTTTTTAGTAAAGATATTCCAAATGCTATTACACTGGAAAATATTACGTAACAAAATGAAAATAGTGAGTTTTTAATATAGTACATTTCCACCTCAGTTTTTGTATATTTTTTCTGCACGTATCGTTGATTTTACTAAAATCTCATACGAAATAGTTTTATATTTTTTTGCCATACTCTCTACGTTTGACAAAACATTGATTTTATAATGTCTTCCGCATACTGCGGTTAAATCCATACACCTATTGTTTTTTTGACCATTAACTTCTTGTCTATCTAATCCGTCTGCATAGCCGAAACGAATAAGTGAAACTTCTTGGCTTTTTTTAAGTTTCTTTCTTCCGTATAATAAATATTCGCCCTTTTTAACTTTTCTTTTATTTATACAAGGCGAATATAATTTCATTATAGGCTTTACTTTTATTTTTTGAGTATCAAAAGGTTTATAGCCGTAAAGAAGTATTCCTATTCTCACCATATCAAAATATTGATTAAATAAAAATCCACCGCTAGCCGATATATGACAAATAGCATTTTTATTATAACCTTTAACGAGCGAAATTGCAAGCAAAAACTTATTCGTGGCCTTTTCTCTCATTTTTTGATTTTCGGGGCAAGCGTAATGAGAATATAATCCGTCTATACTTATTTTGTTATTCTTACTTGCAAAAGAAAGCATTTTTCTTAAATCAGACAGGCTATTTACACCCTGTCTATTCATACCTGTATTATACTTTATATGCACGCTTACCTTTTTGTTTTGTCTTATGCATTCTTTGTTTATATTTATTAAATCAAAAATAGAACAGGCTGTTAAAGTTAAATCATACCTTATTGCTTTTTCCAAGTCGCTTTTACCTGCTCTTACTAAAACGAGAATTTCTTTATCAATTCCGGATAGCCTTAAACTTATACCTTCTTCTACCAAAGCAACGGCGAAACAATCTACAATACTATATAGGCTATTTGAAATCATTTCCGCACCGTGCCCATAAGCATTTGCTTTTACAACGGCACAAAACTTAACGTTTTTTGGAAGCTTTTTTTTAACTTCTAACGCATTGAATTTTAATTTATTTAAATCTATTATCGCTTTATTTAACATACAATTCAATGTATGAATATTCTGAATAAAAACGTTAAAGGATAAAATCTGACTTTATTTCCTTTTCCCTATTGACTTTTAATAAAAAGCATAATATCATATTGTAAATCATATATACATATAAGCATATAGCGAGGTGAAAAATGAAATATACTAAATATTTAACAAAACAAAAAGGAAACGTTTTATTAAAAAAAGTTGAAAGCGGTGTGTTTAAAAAATACGACGATGGATTTCCAAAAGCAAATAACAAAGGAAATCACCCAACCGATATAGAAGCAGACCAAATTAAAATCTACCCTGATATTGAATATCAAACGTTCAAGGGTTTTGGCGGTGCTTTAACGGAAAGTTCTGCGTGCGCACTTTTTGCTCTTCCTAAAAAAGAACAAGAGAAAGTGTTAAACGCTTATTACGGCAAAAACGGAATTAACTACAACGTTGCAAGAACACATATCGGCAGTTGCGATTTTTCTCTTTCGCCATACTCATACATAAAAGAAGGAGATAAAAAACTTAAAACTTTTTCACTTGAAAGAGATAACGAAAATATTTATCCACTCATACAAAAAGTTTTAGAAAGAAAAGGAAAATTATATATCTTTTCTTCTCCGTGGTCGCCCGTTCCGTTTATGAAAACAAATAACGACTATCGTGGCGGACAATTAAAAAAAGAGTATTATTCAACCTGGGCAAAATATATTGCAAAGTATATAAACGAGTATAGAAAAAAAGGTGTTAAAAGCTCTGCCGTAACAGTTCAAAACGAATTAAGACACGCTCAAATATGGGAAAGTTGTAATTATACTAAAGAAGACGAATTGTTGTTCGCTAAAAAATATCTTGAAAAAGCACTTAAAAAATATAAGGTTAAAATATATGTTTACGACCATTGTGGAGAAAGATTAGTTGACAGAGCAAAATACGCTTTTGATAATTCAACTGTTGACGGAATTGCCTTCCACTGGTATTCTGGCGAATATTTTGACGAGTTGAAAATCGTAAATAAACTCTACCCTGATAAAGATATTATTATGAGTGAAGGCTGTGTGGGAGTAAAAGCAAAAACTTTCTCACAAGTGAAAGCCGAAGAAAACTGGAATATCGCATTTTTCTATTCAAATATGATTAGCAGTTATATTCAAAACGGACTTACCGCTTTTTGCGACTGGAATATCTGCTTAAACGAAAAGTTTGCACCATATCATTTCAGAGAAAACCGTGGCGCAAATGCTTACGCCCCTGTTATTTGCGATAGCCTTAGCGGTAAAGCAATATTTACACCTACCTATTATGCAATAGGTCAATATTCAAAATTCGTTGAACAAAACGCTAAAGTTATTGCTTCTTCTTGCGGACATGAAAACATAAAGGTCGTTGCATTTAAAAACAGCGATAATTCTATCGTTTTAGTCGTTCACAACAACGGCAATACTAAAAAGAATGCAATTATAAACATTGATAACAAACTCGCAAAAATTGTGATAGAAGCGAAATCAATTTCCACTTTCATTATAAAATAAAATTTAAAAGATTAAAGGCACTTTTGCTTTCGCAAAAGTGCCTTTTATTTTTTACTATCTTAATTATATTTATGTAATGGTAAATATCTACATACTTTCTTTTGATATTCTTTATATTCGGGATACTTTGATACTGATATTGCTTCGCCTAATCTTGAACTGCCCATAAATATCATAATTAAAAGTAAAGAACCGATTATCGTCCAGTTAAATATTCCGTACTTAACTGCACCTGCACCAACCGAGAAGAAATACAACGTAAACCATATTCCCTGTTCGCCTAAATAGTTAGGATGGCGACAGAAATTCCATATCCCCGTTGTGTTAAATCCTTTATTATAAGGAGAAGGCAATTCGCTTAAAGGTTTTCCTTCGCTAAGCAATTTCTTTTTCGTTTGGTGGAACTTCCATTGATACTCGTCAGCAACAGTTTCTAACGTTAAGAACAACAATGCAACTATTGTAACAATAATATCAATAGCACCAAACTTTGCAGTTTCCCCAACGCACATTATTGCAGGTAAAGTTATTGCTAAAACTATAAGATTTTGATAAATTGATATAAACAATAAATCAAATATTGCCCATACTATTTTTGATTGAAATATCTTTTTTTGTCTTAAAATTTCCCAACGGTAATCTTCTTTACCTTGCCAAAACTTAATTGAATATGCGCCCTTTCTTGCAAAATTCATCGTTAATCTTATGCCCCATAAAGAAACGATAACGGCAAAAATAATTAACCTTAAACTTAAACCGCCTTTAATTGCAATAATCCAAGTGTATGCGATAGGCAAAACACTCCAAAGTTTATCCATTTGAGAAGTGTTTCTCGTTATCTCCCCAACGATAAAACAGTATAACGCACTCGCTAACGCTACTATTGAAACGACCTTTAATATCTCTTTTTGAAGTTTAGTCATTTCAAAACCTGACAGTATACCGAATACTATTCCGACGATAATAACAATGCTTGCTATTATCAAACTTAAATTCTTTTTCATTAGTACTCCTTTTTATAATAAAATTATAAAGAAATTACCTTTCCGCCTGTAAGAATAATCATCTTCTTTGCCTGTACCGAGAATTCGTCCGCATCAACCGTTAAAGATTTATTGAGAACTCCCCTTGCACATACTTTATAATACGTTGCTTTCTTATCAAAGGAAGGAACTCTCTTTTTAAGTTCTTCAATAGTTACCGTTTCTCCGTCGTTAAAGTATGCCGAAATCGTATCAATATTTATCATTGCCTTTCTTGTTTTGTCGGCTATTCTCTGGCTCTTTTCAGTAAGTTTTTCCGTTTGTTCGTCGGTCATCAATTTGTCAACTTGAGTAGCGGAAACTTCTTTTAACACGTTGACTTCAATATCCTTTTCGGTCGGGCGAACGTCGTTTGAGTCGTCAAGAACTTTAATCAACTGTCTGCTGATTAACGGTTTCAACTCTTCGTATGGATAATCTTTTACGTAATCAACGTTTTTTATTTCAGTTTTTTCTCCACCGAATTTCGCCATAACAGCATCAATTAAATCCTTTGCATAAGATGCACGTCTCGGATTCTTTATCCTGTACATAGTCGGCGTAGCGAAATAAGATTTTTTATCCGACTTATCTTCCACATGATATTTTGAATCCACATAATCGTTTACGTTAAGAGGTAAACACAAGCAAAGCGTTTTGCCCTTAATTATCATTTTAACAAGAATATCTCTGCCCAAACGGAAAGATTCGTGTTTCCACGAGATTCTGTCGCTGATTTGTTTTTTTGCGAATTTGAAAGACAAAATATAATTTTTGAGTTCGCTGTAATAATTCTTCGTTTCGTCTTTTGCCTGAATAAGTTTTGCAGTAAAACTCTTGTTATATCTAATCTTTACAAACGCACCCTTAACTTCATCATACACTACTTCGGTTTCAATGTCTTCATCTTCTTCGGTGTCCGGCTCTACAACGCTAAACGTGCCACCGTCGTTAATTGCCTTAACGTCGTCTAACATTTTATAAACGCCTTTTTCGCCCCAACTGTCGTCTATTGCAACCGAATACCAACTATCTTTTGATTTCGGGAAAGCCGAAAGGTTAACGAGTTTGTGTTTGTTTTTCAGCGTGTCTGCATAATCACTTGGGGCTTTTATTAAGAGTAATGCCGAACCGTTAGTTTCATAAACATAGACAAAGCACGTTCTATTGCCGTTATTAAGAGTGTAATGCGTATCTGCAAGCGGTAAACCTTCCGTTTTACCTTTACCCGGTTTGGTTGCGTTTGCTCTACGGTTTACTTCTACACAATTACCGTATGTATTTTCAAGATAATCGGCTATAGATTTCTTTGTTACAGTGCCTTTCGTGCCGATTGCTACTGCAACCGCCAAACTCTCTTTAAGTGATACTTCTTCCTTTGCGACAGGTTCGATATCAGCAGGTTTGGTTTTAATTTTTTCAATAGGTTTCGGAGTCTCTGTCTGCTCTTTCTTTTTCCTAAATATAATCAATAAAACAACGTTTGCAACAACAACTAACCCTGCAAAAATCGCAAGTGCTATTACTGCTTCAATATGTCCCGGAATATAAAATATCGGTGTATTCATTTTTATTTCCTCCCTTGTTTATCTTTTTTATTTTTAACAAGTAATAAAACTATACCTGCCAAGCCTAAAGCAGAAATTACCGAAAGAACAATTATCCAAGGAAGAAGTGAGGTTTGTTCATAAACGAATACAAATTCGGATAATTCGTCGGTTTCAATAACAGCATAGCCATCATCAATTACGTAATCCGCTTTTGACGCAACCCCATTGTGAATATGATAAATTCTGAACTCGCAATTTTTAATTTCTTCCGGAATTGTCATATAGACTTTTATCGTTCCGTCAGGTTGAACCTTTACGTCGTTTTGGTCAATAAGAGATACGTCATAAACACCGAAAATCTTATCAAGATTAGCGTTAAACGAATCTTCTTTCTTAATGCTGTCCGTTACTTCTTTATATTGACTGTCGCTATTATCTATTTTTACAACGTCAACTTTTAACGTAAGCGTCGGATCAATACCCGTTTCACTTGTAACGATTACAAATTCATTGTCGCTTTCGCTCTCCTTTTCGGAATCCCTTACCCAAAGAATAGTAAGAACTGCTGTCATATCGCTTGGCGTATTGTAGTTTATTGAAGTCGTTGAGAACTTCGCCGTAACAGTGTACACGCCACGCTCAGTATTGTCGTTATCAACGTAACTAACGGACAACTGAACTCCGTCAAGACCTGTTGGAAGCGTTCCGCTTATTACTAATTTTTTATTTTCGTCACTATCGGTCGTTTTAACGGTTTTGTCTGTAAACGTAATGCCGGTCATGTCATAGTCGGCTTTGTTGATTACAAAGTTTGTGGTTAAGTTAGTTGTTGGCAATTTATAATTATTGTTTGAAAGTGCTGTTGCCGTTGCGACATATTCGCCTACGTTGACGCTTTCTTTGTTTGAAACAACCGTTACCGTTACTTTATCGCTATTTGCCAAGTTTCCAGCAGTTGCTGTTGGTAATTTTGCTGTTTTCTCATAAGCAAATGTTGTTTCGCCCCAAGTAAGTGTTACTTCTCTTTGAGTAATTGTATAAGCATTTTCTTCGTTTTCAAAAGTAATAGAGTAGTTATCATCAAGTGCTTCGCCTGTAATATCGTAAGAACCGACGAAAGAAGTTTTACTTGCGGTGGTTGATAAACTATATACATTTTCATCACCACTAACAATGCCGTTATCAGTTGCGGTAAGGCTAACTGTATTATCGCCGTAAACACTCGTTTTTTCTGAAACAGTAACCGTAATTGCTTTTGGAGAAATTGTAAACTCTTTTGTAGTAAAACCACTTAAGTGCGTTTCCGTTTCCGCAACGCTTACTCTTACAATGTAACTTCCCGCATTTATCGGAGTGGTTGTTGTGTATTTATCATCGTCTTCGCTTGCAAGTTTATATTCAATAGTAGCCGTGCCTTCGCCAAGTTTCGTATAAGTCAGAGCAGAAACTGCCGTTGCATCATAAGTTTTTGAAATATCGTTTGTAATTTCAACTACTTGTGGAGTTTTGCCCGTTTTTGCAAAAGTTTTTGTGTAAATAAGTTTAGAGTTGGTGCTACTTGATGATTTCGTCCAACCCTCGCTTGTTGGCTTAACAAGAGTAAAATTATCTGCAAATCTATAATTGTCTATTGACGAAGGAACAATATCAAGAGTAATTGTTACTGTGTAAGTGGTGTTATAATCAAAATCTCCATCATTAAGTGCAGGTGACCAACTTATTGTTCCCGCATATCTTGAACCTATTGCAATTCCACTTACCGTTGTTGGAGCAGTTTCTGTAGCAACAGGTTGTGCAACATCTCCAAAACCAACTTTGCTGATTGTTGCTTTTGCAATTGTAAACTCTTTTGTTTCGCTATCAGCAAGGTAGTTTGTGCCTTCGGCAACGCTTACTCTTATAACGTAACTTCCTGCATTTATCGGAGCAGTTGTTGTGTATTTATCATCGTCTTCGGTTGCAAGTTTGTATTCAATTGTAACCTCTCCGTCACCGAGTTTTGAATAATTTGCATAAACAACAAGTGCATCGTATATTTTTGAAATATCGTTTATTACGATTACTTGTTCTGCCTTGCCGATTGTAAACGTAAACTCTTTACTGCCACAATACGTAGCGTCGTTTACCGCAATTACAACTTTATAATCTCCCGCATCGGTAGCAACTCCTTCGAGTTTTGTCCAAGTTTCGCCGTCTGTAGTTTGATAATAAACGAACGTAAATGACAATTCCATTACTTCTACTTCATTATAATAAACCTTCGGTGATATCTCACTATAAGTGTCTCCGTAAGTAATATCTTCACCGTCATTCCACTCGTATTCGCTATCGAACTCAACAGGTTTTTTAATAGCGTAAGTAGTAACACCTTCGTTTTCGGAAATTTCTATAACGTAATTATCAACTGTCGAAAAAGTTGCGTCGTTCGTAAAGTCTCCTGCATCAATATCAAAAGTGATTACTTTTGAAATTTCTATTTCTTCACTATTATCGTTAAGTAAAACGATTTTACCGCCGTTTGCAACTGCGTTAATTGCATCTTCTAACGATGTAAACGTAAACTTTCCTTTTCCGTTACAATTTTGACAAAGGGCTTTTCCCGTTCTATCACAACAATCGTCACCAGAACCATGACAAATCGGACAGTTTGAGTCAGTACGTCCTTTACCACCACAATTCGTGCAAATAATTTCGGCAATAACCTTTTTTAATTCTAAATATTCGTCGTCAGGATCTTCTGTACCTACGTTAAAGCAAACTTTATAGCTATCACTATCAGAGAAGAAGTTTGCTGAATAATCTGCTGTGCCATTGGCTGTAAATTTTCCTGTGCCAGCATTAAGTGTTATGCCAATTTGCATTTTGTTTTCACCAGTTGTTGTTGGAACATCTACACCATTACCACCATCACCAGTTCCAGTGCCAAGCGTGATTGTTTTGCCATCTGGCAAATAAACATTGTTTGCAGTTGGATTTTCAGAACCCAATGTGTTACCAGTGATTTGTGCAGAACCACCAAATGTTGCAGAAGCGAAATTGTATAAATATATTCCACCACCATTAAGGGGAAAAGTCATATATTTTATTACATTATTGCCACTTATGGTGCCACCAGACATAGAGAAATTAAGGTCTTTACTATTAATAAATATACCACCACCAAGAACAGCTTGATTGTTTGTTATGCTTCCAGCGGTCATAGTGAATTTTCCACTAAAGAAAGCCTGTATTCCACCGCCTTGACCGCCTCTTGCCTTATTTTCAGTAATTATTCCGCCATTCATTTCCATTGAGGAAGTTTTAGAAAGATATATTCCACCACCGCCATTTGCTGAATTATTGTTAATTGTTCCACTGTTTAATGTGATTGATGAGCTATCACCATATATTCCACCACCAATAGCATTATTTACACTGGCATAATTATAGGAAATTGCACCGCCATTCATTTCAAAAGTTCCACCAGTAATATATATACCAGCACCGCCATTCACTGCAGTGTTTCCTGCAATGTTTCCATCAAACATATTCAATGTTCCTGTAACATAAACACCACCACCATATTTATCTTCAGTGTTTTTCCCACTTGCATTACCACCGGTAATCATTCCGCCGGTGATTGTTTTTGCAGTTTCACCTTCAAGAAGTTCGTGTGTTCCTGTGCTGTCATAGTGCCACAAACCAGTGCTATCAACGTAACCATTGTGTTTTGTATCACCACAATCATAAAGATTAAGTGTTGCACCTTCGCCAACTTTGATTACACCAAATTTATTATCTTCGGTGCAATTTGCATTGATAACGTGACCGTTCAAGCAAAGATTTGTTGTGCCTGTTGGAACAGTCCAAGTTTCAGATATAGTAACGTCGGTAGTTAAAACGTAATTTCCTGCCTCCGTTGGCAATTTACTTGTTTCTGTCCATAGGGAAAACTTAATATTGTTATGAGCGTGATAACACCCTAAATTTTTCGATTCGGTATTAAACAAAATATCGTATTCGGCATTGTCCGACGTAAAATATTTTACGTCTTCAGCCGTACCGTTACCGTTAACCGTAAACGCACCTACGCCGTCTTGCAAGGTTATGCCTATTTTCATATCTTCTGTTGGAGCAACAACTCCGTTTCCGTCGCCATCGGTTCCTGTACCAATAGTAATTGTTTTTTCACTTGAAAGATATAGGTTTCCGCCATTATTCCCCAATATTTTAATTAAACCGCCAACATAAAACCCTGACGTAGGAGCAGGAACAGAAGAAGTTAAAAGAGGCGCTTTAAGTGGTGCCTTTAATAAACCAGATTTGCTTACTGGAGTTTCTTCTTTTTCGTCACAAAACAATTCCGAATCAACATTTGACCAATAGGCTCCTAAACATGAAATTTCCTCGGTTGTAATCATTCCTTTTCCAATGGCAACATTTAAATATTTAAAATTTAACTTTTCATATGTTTCTCTTGACATATACTTTAAATTTTCAAATCCATATGTTCCATATTGATCAATGTCGCTTTCTTTTTTAGATTCATCGATTTTTAAATCATCACCATAATCAAAAATATTTGTAATCATAGTATAAAAACCGTCTTCGTTAGTTAACATACCATTTGCAACGCAGTTTAAGTTATATTCCGTTGTTATAACATAGGTATCAACTTCGCCATCAATAAATTCGTATCTTTCTAAAGTTTCCCAACGACTTTTATCCACATTATAAAATTCGTGATCAACAAATGCACTAACATTATCTCTGGTCACTGCAACATATTTATTTTGTTCCTTTTCAAAGAAACTATGTCCATAAACTACTGTAACGTCAATGTCGTTTGAAAAGTATAATTTAACTACGCCAGAGTGTTTTTCAGGATATGTCCAAACGTCAAATATTTTTGAAGAAGAAATTT
>JAKSOS010000039.1 GCA_024405475.1 Clostridia bacterium | reverse complement strand
TCAGACAGTAATAAGATAGGACAAGGAGGATATAGAGATATGCAATTATACGGTACACAATTTGACGGTTTGGCAGTTAAAAAAGAGTTTGGTGTTGAAATTGAGTGCTTTGAGATGCTTGAAGTTGTTCAAAGAGCAGAAAAAGTTACAAAAGAACAAATAAAAGAAGTCATTGATAACCGCATTAAAAAATGGAAATTCTTAAAGAAACCTGATAAAAAAGCGTTAGAACTTGCCGCTAAATATTATTTGGCAATAAAACAAGTTGTTAAAGAAAGAAATTACAAGGCAATTTCTCTAAAAGACGTTGATGGATTTAAGAAATTGTTAGGATTCCCACCGGCTCCTATTTTAACATTGCTTGCCGAAGACGGTTTATGTACAATTCCGGAAAATGATTGTATGGGTAATATTACTCAAGTTATTGTTAATAAATTGACAGGACAAGTCGGTGCATACTTAGAGTTCTATGAATTCTTTAAGGACGGTGTTTTAGCAGGTGTTCCGGATTACGTTCCGAAAGAAATTGTTGATGGTGATACAGTTTGCTATCCTGCAGCATTTGGTAAATTATCACAAAGTTTACTTAACACTTCAAAGGTAAAAACCGGAGAGCTTACAATGTGCAGATTAGCATGTGTTGACGGTAAATTTACAATGCATATTGTAAAAGGCGAAGGTGTTACTCCTGACAGTTGGGAAGAGTGTGGTTGGGATAAACCGGCTCCACAACTTTCAGGCTTAAATGTTTTACTTGATGATACGCCTGATTTTGCAGAAAAAGTTATGGGACAACACTATATTATTTCTTACGGTGATAACGTAAAGATTATCAAAGAATTTTGTAAAGCAAATAATATTGAAGTTATTTAATTTTTATATAATGAAAAAAGGCTTTGCCGTTTGGCAAAGCCTTTTAATTTATTTATATTTATTTTGCGGTTAATTCATATAAATGTTCTTTGTAATTTTCAAGTGATTTAATAATAATTTTAATTGCTTCATCTTTATCTGCAACAACGTCAACGCTTGTATCTTTTCCTTCAAGTTGTTTATAAACTGAGAAAAAGTGTTTCATTTCGTCAAAAATATGTTGTGGCAAATCTCTTATACTTTTATACGTGTTGTAGTTTGGATCTGCATAAGGAATTGCAATTATTTTTTCATCAACAGAACCGTTGTCGTTCATAACTATAACGCCGATGGGGTAGCATTTAACTAAACTCATAGGAACAAGGCTTTCAGAACATAAAATCAAAACGTCCATAGGGTCTCCGTCATCTGCTAACGTGTGTGGAATAAATCCATAATTTGCAGGGTAGTGAGTAGAAGTGTAAAGTATTCTATCTAAACGCAATAGACCTGTTTTTTTATCCATTTCATATTTTTGTTTAGAACCTTTATTTATTTCAACAACAGCAATAAAATCTTCCGGAGTTATTCTGTTGCTTTCTATATCGTGCCAAATATTCATTAAAAAAACCTCTTTTTTTTTATTATATCAAAAAACAAAATATATTTCAAGTTTTTTCAACCAAATAATATTTATTGTTGTTTTTTTTAGTGGTTTTTGTTATAATATAAATATGTATTGCGTTGTTCTAAAAAAGAATGAAGAAAAAAAGATTTTAAATGGATTTCCGTGGGTTTATGCAAACGAAGTCAGTAAAATTTTAGGCAAAGATAAACAAGGAAGTATTGCCGAAATTCGTTCGTTTGACGGAAGGTTTATAGGCCGTGGTTTTATAAATCATTTATCAAAAATTTTAGTAAGAGTTTTATCTCTTAAAGACGAAGTGATTGATAAGGATTTCTTTTATCAAAGGATAAAAAAGGCTAACGATTATAGGCTTGAATTAGGTTATTCAAATAATTATAGAGTAGTGTTTGGTGAATCTGACATGCTTTCGGGTTTAATCGTAGACAAATATGGAGATTATCTTTCTGTTCAGTTTTTATGCTTTGGCATGGAATTGATTAAAAAAGATATCGTAGATATTTTGGTAGATATATTTAAGCCCAAAGGAATCTATGAAAGAAGTGACGTTTCAATCAGGGAAAAAGAAGGCTTACAACAAGTAAAAGGCGTTTTATACGGCGAAGATTTTTCTAAGGCAATTATAGAAGAAAACGGTTTAAAAATGATTGTTGATATTGCTAACGGACAAAAAACGGGATACTTTTTAGATCAAAAAGAAAATAGAGATAATCTTAAAAATTACGTTAAGGACAAAACTGTTTTAGATTGTTTTTGTAACGCGGGTGGATTTTCTTTATGTGCATTAAAATACGGTGCAAAAGAAGTTGTTTCAACTGATATTAGCGAGAGTGCGTTAGAAATAGTTAAACAAAATGCGGAGTTAAACGGATTTACCGCTAACACGGTTAAAGCCGATACATTTGAACTTTTAAGAGAATATAGAAAAGAAAAAAAGAAGTTTGATGTTATAATTTTAGATCCGCCTGCTTTTACAAAATCTGCTGATACAGTAAAACAAGCATATTCAGGGTATAAAGATATAAATATTCAAGCGTTAAAACTTGTTGAAAAGGGTGGTTATTTAATAACTTGTAGTTGCTCACAACATTTAACGATTCAAACGTTTCTGAATATGATTAATGAGAGCGTTTTTGAAAGTGGAGTTAATGCAAAACTTGTTGAATTGAGAACTCAAGGTAAAGACCATGCAACTTTGATAGGTACTGAACAAAGTTTATATTTAAAAGTCGCAGTGCTAAAAATAGTATAAGGAGATAAAATGAGCGAAAATTGTTCACACGATTGTTCAAATTGTAGCGAAAACTGTTCAAGTAGAGCAATTGAAAAAGAAAAACAAAACGAATTAAGCAATATTAAAAAAGTTATAGGTATTGTGAGTGGCAAAGGTGGTGTAGGTAAGTCGTTAATTACTTCAATTTTAGCCACAATGTCAATGAAAAAGGGATTTAAAACGGCTGTTTTAGACGCAGATATAACAGGTCCGTCTATTCCGAAGTTGTTCGGATTAAAAGAAAAAGCAGTTTCACCGGACGGAAAATATCTTTATCCTGTTATAACAAAAACAGGCATAAAAGTTATGTCAATTAATTTGCTTTTAAATAGTGAAGATGAGCCTGTCGTTTGGCGTGGTCCGGTTATTGCAGGGGCGGTAAAACAATTTTGGACAGACGTTGCCTGGGATGATGTAGATTATATGTTTGTTGATATGCCACCGGGAACGGGTGACGTGCCGTTAACGGTATTCCAAAGTTTACCGCTTGACGGAATAGTTGTCGTTGCTTCTCCACAAGAATTAGTTTCAATGATTGTTAAAAAAGCCGTAAACATGGCGAATATGATGAATATTCCTGTTTTAGGACTTGTTGAGAATATGTCATATTTTGAATGTCCAAATTGTAAAGAGAAAGTTGAAATATTCGGAGAAAGTAGAATAGAACAAACGGCAAAAGAGTTTGGTATTGATTGTGTTTGCAAATTGCCGATTAATCCAAACTTTGCAAAAATGTCCGATTGTGGAAATATAGAAGAGTTTTCTGGCGATTATCTTGAAAATTTATTTAAGAAATTCTAACAAAAAAGAGTGCTTGTTTTTAAGCACTCTTTTAATTTTAAAATAAAAACAATTAAACTACATAGGACGTTCTTCATTAGAAGAAAATGCGTATGCAACAGTGTTTGGACCAAGGTGTGAACCGATAATAGGTCCTATCATACGAATTTCGGTTTTTACTCCGTATCTATCTTCTAAAGATTTTGCCAAAAGATTTGCCATTTCCATATTGTCGGTATGGCCAACGTATACGGTAGGGAAGTCTTTATTTAACGTATATTTAGAAAAATCTTCAACAATAGAAGAAATTGCTCTCTTTAAGCCCCTTTCTTTTTTATATGTAACGAGTTTTCCTTCTTTGTTAAAAATAATAACCGGTTTAATGTTGATAATTGTTCCGACAAAAGCAGATGCAGCAGAAAGTCTTCCCCCTCTTTTTAAATACATTAAATCGTCGGCAATTATAAAATGTTGGAAATTTTTCTTTGTTTTTTCAACGTAATCAAAAGTTTCTTGCAAAGATTTTCCTTCGTCACGCATTTTGACTGCCATTTTTACAAGTAGTCCTTGACCGATTGTGGTCGTATTACATTCAACACATAAACAGTTGAAATCAGGGTATTCCTTTTTAACTTCTTCTACGGCATCTCTTGCTACTTCAACGGTTCTGCATAAACCATAACTTATCGTAAAGTGAATAGCATTTTTAACACCTGCTTTAGCCATTGCCGTGAAATGGTCAATGTGAATTTGTGGGTTATTCATGCTTGTTTTGCTCATTATTCCGGAACGAAGTGTGTTGTAATATTCAACGTATTCTTCCGGAGAGTTAAATGTATCCGTATGTTCTGTTATTTTTCCACTTTTATCGGTTAAAGTAAACGTTAGTGGAAGAAAATATAAATTGTTTTCTTTAATTTCGTTTGAATAGAGATCGGCTGTTGAGTCGGTTGATATATCAAAGTTTATCATTTATTCTTCTCCTTAATTTTATCTTAAATACTATATCACAATTAAATCCATTTATCAACTGTATAAACAAAAAAATATAAAAACGTTTTTTATTTCTTTTTTCCGTTTGACTTAGTATATAATATATGATATTATATTTATATAAATAACAAAGGAGAACGATATGAAAAAAACAACACTTGAAGCTGTAAAACAGGCTTATAAGATTGAAAGTGATTGTATAAAGAAAATGCTTCAATACTTAGATGAAAAAGCGTTTTCAAAAGCAGTAAAATTATTAAAAGATGCTGTAAGAATAGGAACTTGTGGATGTGGTCATTCTGGAATAATTTGTCAACACATGGCACATTTAATGTGTTGCATTGAAAGACCTGCAAGATTTATTTCACCTGCAGAAGCGGTTCACGGTGCAACGGGTTTTTTGCAAGAAGGTGATGTAATGATTTTTGCTTCTCGTGGTGGAAAGACAAAAGAGTTATTGCCGATTGTTGATATTTGCAAGAAGAAAGGCGTTAAGATTATTACGGTAACCGAAAACCTTGAATCTCCTTTGGCTTTAGATGCTGACGTTGTTTTAAAACAATACGTTAACAGGGAAACTGATAAATATAACTCACAAGGTACAACGTCAACGACAACACTTTGTATGATATTCCACGCACTTCAAACGGCGTTGATTGAAGAAACGGGTTTTAAGAACGAGCAATTTGCTTTAATCCATCCGGGTGGAGCAGTTGGCGAAAGATTAAATAAAAAGAAATAGGAGTAAATTATGTTAAAAAATTATAAAATCAGCGAACCTTTTTTTGAATATGGTCCAAAATGTTATATGTATGGTGAAACTCTTGTTAAAATGGCAAAGGGTTTAGAAAAACTTGCAAAAAAATATAAGGTTGACGTTGTTTTAGATATTCCCGATACGGAAATATTTAACGTTGCAAAACACGTAGATACAAGATACGTTCACGTTTATTCGCAACATATGGATTCAATTCCTGTTGGTCGTGGTATGGGAAGAACTTTACCGGAAGCATTAAAAGAAGCAGGTGCTGTTGGCGTTATGCTCAATCACGCTGAACATAAACTTACTATTGACGAAATTAAAGAAGCAATTAAGCGTGCAGACGAAGTGGGACTTGCAACAATGGTATGTGCAGACTCTGTTGAAGAAGTTAAACAAATTGCAAAGCTTGGACCAAATATTTTAGTTGCTGAACCTTCAGAACTTATCGGAACGGGTAAGCCTGCGGATAAAAAGTACGTTGATGAAGTAATCAAAGTTATAAAGAAAATAAATAAAGATATAAAGCCTTTCCCTTCAGCAGGTATCAGCAAAGGGGAAGATTGCTACAATATTATAAAAGCAGGCGCATCAGCTTCAGGTTGTTCATCAGCAATAGCAAAAGCAAAAGAGCCGTTAAAACTTGCAGAAGAAATGATTTCTGCTGTTCGCCGTGCTTATGACGAAAGAGTTAATGCTAAAAAATAGTTATGTCAAATGATTTAATAATAAATCAATCAAAAGAAACAACAAAAAATAAATCAATTTACAATTCGGCCTGTAAAAAGCTTGTGTTTATTATTCTTTTTATGTATGGCATGATGATGTGCTCAAAAAATATTTACACGGCAGAGATAACCGTTATACAAGATTTTTTTGGGGCAAGTTCATCTAATACGAGTTTTGCAAACACATGTTATTATTTCTTTTATGGGCTATTGCAATGTTTTTTAGTTTTGTTTATTGATAAAATCAATTTAAGAAAATATTTGGGATTGACTGTATTGCTTTCAGCACTTTTTACGACATTTATGGGCGTTATAGGTGTTGCAACAAAAAGTTTAATCTCGGTGTACGTTATTTTTTCGCTAAACGGATTATGTCAAGCGGGTATGTACGCTTCTTCTATGAAGATTTTTGCTAAAAATCTTCCAAAAAAAATGTTGCCGAGAACGAACAAACTTATGTCTTCTGTAGGTATTGTCGCAAATGCGATTTCTTATGGTTTATCAATCCCTTTTGCCGAGTCGCTAAAGTGGGAAATACCGTTTATAATTGCCAGTTTGGTTTTTCTTTTAGCTGTTATTTTATTTTTTGCTTTATATCCTATTGTTGTAAAACAAATTAAGCAAAACGAAGATGAAGATGAAATAATAAACGAGCAAAGCCTTGAATTGAAAGGGACGAGTAATACCGTTTTAATAAGGGGCACAAAAGACGTTGTCGTTTGTTAAATTTTAGTTTGCATAATGTCATTTTTGTCAAACTCAATGTATTTTGCGGTTAACAACTGGTTTTCTAAACTTTTGTATGACGTTTACAAAATTCCTAAATCGTATTCAATTTTAATTTCGCTTTTTGTTCCACTTATAATTTTTACTGGAAGCATAATTGCGGTTAATCAAAGTGAAAAACATGAAAATTTCTTTGCCGTAGCTTTAGTTATGTATTCTATATCACTTGTATTTTCATTTTTATTGATATTTTTATATAATGCAAACATTGTTTTATCAATAGTACTTGAAATCGCTTATTTAATAATTGCAAACGGTGCAAGGTCAATGTTTGGTTCAATATTTGTTTTTAAGATGAGAACCGTTCTAGATTCAGGTAAAACAGGATTGATTACAAATGCGGTTGCTTCATTTGCAGCGGGAATTGCTCCGACGATTATAGGTTTTATTTTTGATAACTTCGGTTGGGCAAAATCATATTTAGTTTTGTTTATTATGGACGTAATTTTAGTTTTGATGATTTTATTTACAATTCTTAATGAAAAGAGAAAATCAAAAACAAATGTGCGACAGATTAAATTAGATTAGGAGATAGTATGAAAGATAAACTTTGTGTTACTTCTACGGGAGATTCGTTATTCACTGCGGATTTTCCAAAACAATATAAAGCAGGTCAGAAAGAAATAAGAAATTTTTTTAATACTTGCGATTTAAAAATGACTAATTTAGAAACTAATCTTTCTGATTTTGAATATTTTCCAAATGAATATTCGGGTGGTACGTGGATAAACGTTAGGAGAAAATATTTTAAGTACTTAAAAGGTTATGGTTTTGATTTTTACGGCACAGCAAATAATCATTGTATGGACTATGCTTTTGACGGTTTGATGTCAACCGTAAGAACTCTTGATAAAAACAAAGTAAAACACGCAGGAACAGGTTGCAGTTTGGAAGAAGCTGAAAAACCTGCAATTTTTACAAAAAATGGTAAAAAAATAGCAGTTTTTGCTGTTGATTGTTTATATACTAATCGCTCCAAAGCAGGTATGGAAACAAGATGGCTGAAATCTCGTCCTGGTGTAAATTATTTAAGGACAAATTATACATACAACGTTAGCGAAACACAATTAAAACAATTAAAATCAATAGCAAAAGATACTCATATCAATTTTTCAAGAGAACAAAGTATTGCAACGGGTTATGCACTTCCAGACAAAGAAGGGACGCTTAATTTTGGTGGCATAAATTTTACAACTGATAAAAATGTTCCTGTTTCTTCGTGCAATAAAACTGATTTAAAGAGAATATGCGACAACGTAAAGAGAGCAAAAAAAGAAAATGACTACGTATTTATTTTAGTTCATTGTCACGACGACGATAGAAAAGCCCATTCAACACCTGCCGAATATATGGTAGAGTTCTCACATGCTTTAATTGACAGTGGCGTTTCGGCTGTTTTTGGTGGTGGCTGTCACGAATTAAGGGGTATTGAAATTTATAAAGGTTTACCTATTTTCTATTCATTAGGAGATTTTATTTATCAAGGAATGAGAGTTGAGATTTTACCGGCAGATTTTATGACTATGTATGGCGTCAATAAAAATGCTACTGCCGAAGAAGGCTTAAAAGCTCGTTCTCAGGGTGGTAAAATAGGTCTTCAAACACAAGAAAAGAACTTTATTACTATATTGCCACGTGTTGAATTTACGGGTAAAAAGATGACGAATTTAAGTCTTATTCCGGTTAAACTTGGTTTTAAGTGTAATAAAATGATGGAAGGTTTACCGTATATTGCAAAAGGTGAAGAGGCGAAAAAAATATTCAATATAATTGATAAATTAAGCAAGCCTTACGGTACTAACTTGAAATTTGTTGAAGATAAAATAATTTATAAAAAATAATCGTTTTTTAATTATTAGTGGGGGGTGTTATACTTGACGAATTTTTTAGAAAATGATAAAATAAAATAAATAAAATTTTTAGGAGAAAATTAAAATGGAATTCAAAGTTTTTCAAAAAGAAATTGAATTGCAATCAAAGGGTTGGAGACCTACTTTCCATGATGTAACAAGTGATATTCTTGCTATCGTTAAGGAATCAGGCATTAAGAACGGTACGGTTACTATTGCATCACATCACACAACTTGTTCAGTAATGGTTCAAGAATGTTCACACGATATTGATTTGTATGATTTAGAATACTTACAACA
>JAKSOS010000038.1 GCA_024405475.1 Clostridia bacterium | reverse complement strand
GTTTACACATATTCCACAAGCCTCGCAAAGAGCCTTGTTAATAGAAGCGACGCCGTCAATAATCTTAATAGAATTAAACGGACATTTTTTTACACAATTTCCTTCTCCAAGACATCCCTTAGGACATATTTTTTTACCGCCTTGAACTGAGTTGATTATATCACAATCCTTATTGCCAACGTATTGATATTTGTTGATACTGTTTATTCCACCTGCACAATGTACAACAGCGTATTTTTCTACCGATGCAGAAAATTCAACACCTATAATTTTTGCAATTTCTTCTTTGTTTGAGTTTGGGGTAGGATTGCATTTAGTTATATCTGTTTTTCCTTCAACAAGAGCTTTAGCAAAGTCTGCACAACCGGCATAACCACAGCCACCGCAATTTGCGTTGGCTAATTTTTCTTTTACTTTTTCTACCTTTTCATCAACAGGTGTTGCGCAAAGTTTAGAAACTAAAACCATCAAAACTGTGAATATAATTGAAATTCCTGCAACAATACCTAAAACGATAAAAAGCTTTCCGATATTTATTGAGTTTAATAATAAAATATTCATATATGCTCCTTAAATAAGTGCGAAAACGTAAAATGCCATAGCTATAAAGCATGCTGTTATCATTGCGATAGGGAAACCTTTTAAGTGCTTTGAAATAGGCTGTCTTGCGAGTTTTTCTCTTAAACCGCTCATAAGAACTATTGCAAGAGTAAAACCTAATCCTGCGAATAATCCGTAAAGAACGGCAACACCCATATTCATTGATTTGATTCCCAAAATTGAAATCATTTGTGCTTCGTCAATAACTAATTCAGCAACGCCTAAAACTGCACAGTTTGTTGTAATAAGCGGTAGGTAAATACCCATAGCGTTATAAAGTGTTGGTGAGAATTTTTTTAACGCCATTTCAATCATTTGAACGATTGATGCAATAATGAATATGAAAACAATAATTTCCATAAATTCAATATTTAATGGAACTAATACGTAAACGTAAATAGGGTAGGTAATAAGGCAAGTAAGAGTCATAACGAAAGTTACTGCAAGTCCCATGCCTAATGCCGACTTAAAGTCTTTTGATACACCTAAAAATGGACATATTCCTAAAAACTGAACTACAACGAAGTTGTTGATAAATACAGCAGAAATGATTATTGCAATAAATGATGCCATATTAAATCACCTCCGTTTTCTTTTGTGCGTCAAAAAGATTATATTTTGCAATTTTTCTCTTCTTTTCAACTTGTTCTGAAATAATGCTGAATAGTGCTATAAAAATTGCAAAGGTGAAGAATGCACCTGCACTTGATGCAAAGAAAGCAATAGAGAAGTTCCAAAGTTTAAGTCCGAATATTGAGCCTGAACCTAAAATTTCTCTTACAGCGCCCATTAGTGTTAAAGCGATTGTAAATCCGAGTCCTGTAAATAAACCGTCGCAAACGCTTTTTAACGGTGTATTTTTGCTTGCAAAACTTTCTGCTCTTGCAAGTATTATACAGTTTACTACGATAAGTGGGAGATATAATCCCAAAGATTCGTAAAGAGAAGGTAAAAGCTTGTCTAAAACTAATCTTACTATCGTAACAAATGTTGCAATAATCAATACGAAAGCAGGAATTCTTACTTGATTAGGAATAGCATTTCTTAATAGAGAAATTATCAAATTGCTACATATTAAAACAAAAGTAACTGCTAATCCCATACCGATTCCGTTCATTGCCATTGTCGTTAATGCCAACGTGGGACAAGTACCTAAAACAAGTTTAAATGTTGGATTAGAAGTTATTAAACCGTCAACGGCTATTTTTTTGTATTCATTGTTCATTTATTTTCTCCTAACCATTTGATAACGGTATTAACGGCGTTTGTTCCTGCGGTAGCAGAGTAGGTTGCACCCGAAACCGGATTTGACATTTCACCACTACCGTTTGGCGTAAATGATTCGCCATTTTTATATTTTTCCGTTACGTCTGTAATTTCAAATTTATTGTAGAATGAATCCCCAAGCTTGCTCATAAGAGTTTGTTTTTCATAGCTTTCTAACAAAACTTTATCAATATTGTACGAATCTTTTTCTAAAACTATTTTAACCCAAACGGTTATCGTTCCGTTTTTATATCCGTTATAACCGGTAGATTGAAATAATAAATCGCCTTCAATTTCGTATATCTTGTTTATTTTTCCAACGGAGTTATATTCAATTTCTTCTTCCGTTATTACCTTATATTCTTTTTGTTCATTATATATTTTTGATATTGCCCTTGAAGTTCTTTCTTCGGGGGAAACATATAATAAATCGTTTAATATCGCCAAAAGTCCACCGGAAATGAGTGCAATACATAAAAGGATTGAAATACATTTAAACCAAATATTGTTTTTAAGTTTATTCATGTTTTTCACCGCCCTTTATTTTCTTTTGTTTTTGATATCCAAACGGCTTGTTTATAATAAACTTATCAAAAAGCGGAACGGTTAAATTCATAAGCAAAATAGCAAATGAAGTAGCTTCCATTTTTGTTGCTTCCCTTAATCCTGCAGTAATAAGTCCAAGGCAGATAAAGTAAATGATATTTGCTGTTTTTGTGTCAGGAGATGTTGTATAATCCGTTGCCATAAAGAAAGCGCCGAATATTAAACCACCTGATAAAATTGACGGCAAAAAGTAAGAGAAATCAAATCCTTTAAGAGCTACCGCAAATATTCCTTCAACGACAATGTAAATAAGCGGGTATGTAATATTAATAATCTTTTTAACGGCGAGATAAATTGCTCCTGCCCAAATTGCTAATTTACATGTTTCACCGATACAACCGGGGACTCTGGAGCCTAATAATAAATCTAAACTGCTTAGATTTTTATTACCGTTTTTTATTAAACTTTCAATAACGGTTGCACCTGTTGAAATGTTATTGGTAAATATTGAATTTACATTAGGCAAAACCCAAGCGCCAACGACTGATTGAAATGAAATAAAAATAAATATACGTCCGGTAATGGCAGGGTTAACGAGATTTTTTCCTGTTCCGCCAAAAAGCATTTTTACAACGATTATTGAGAAAATACTTCCGAATATTACGGTATACCAAGGATAATTTGTTCCGACAGTCAGACCCAAAAGCAAACCCGAAACGAGCGAAGAATAATCAAATTCCTTTACACATTGAATAAATGTTTTTTTGTTGATTAAATTAAAAATTATTTCACTTGCAACAGCGGTAAAGCAAGATAAAAATATCAATAAAAGTGCTTTAAGTCCGAACAAAACAATACCCATGATAGTTGCAGGAATTAAAGCAATGCAAACGTCTTGCATTATTTTTTTTGTAGTTATTTTGCTTCTGATATGAGGAGAAGATGAGTAAATTAACGTGTTATTTTGTGGCATTATTTTTCATCTCCTTTATTTTTGTTTTTGCAATTTGTATTGATTGAACTAACGCTCTTTTTGCTGGGCAATTATAAGAACATAATCCGCATTCAATACAGTTTAATGCTCCGTATTTTTCGGCATTAACGTAGTCGCCCGATAGAGAAAAACTTTCAATATAAACAGGACTTAAATGCATAGGACATCTCTTTATACATGTACCGCAGTTTATACAATTTGAAGGTTCATCAGCGTTAATTTCGTTCGGTTTTAGGCATAATATACCGCAATCGGTTTTTCTGGTGTATTGATTGAGATTTATTAAACATTTTCCCATCATAGGTCCACCGGCTATAATTTTAACAGCATCTTCCGTTAAACCTTTGCAGTAATCAATTAAATCACTATACGGAGTTCCGAAAGGAACTTTTAAGTTTTTAGGTTCGGTAATACCTTTTCCGCTGACTGTGATGATATTTTCTGTTAAGGGTTTGTTTAATTCAACTGCTTCGTAGCAGGCGAGAAGCGTTTTGATATTTTGCACACAGCATGAAACGTCAAACGGCATTTTGCCGGGAGCAACTTTTCTTCCTGTTGTTGCATATATTAAATGTTTTTCACTGCCCATAGGATATCTCTTTTTTAATACAACAACGTCTAAATCCGAAAATTTACTAAACGCTTCAATGGCAAGAGGTTTATTTATTTCTATTCCTATAACGATATGCTTAACTTTTAACGCATCAGCAACAATTTTTATACCTTTATATATATCGTCGGTTCTTTCAATCATTAACCTGTAATCGCAGGTTAGGTAAGGTTCGCATTCTGCACCGTTTACTACTAACGTGTCAATAGAACTTTTAGGTGAGAGTTTTACTGCAGTAGGAAAGCCTGCTCCACCAAGACCGACAATTCCTGCAATTCTTATTCTGTTAATCACAGTTTGAGGTTCTTTATCTGGAAGCGGATCTAAAATCATCTCTTCATTAAGATTGTCGTTTTCAATGACGATATATTTTTGATTTTGTCCCATACCGTTTATTAAGTCGGTAATATTGACAACTGTTCCCGAAATAGAAGAATAAATGTTTGCAGAAACAAAACCGCTTTCGCTTGCGATAAGTTGTCCTTTTTTAACTTTATCGCCGATTTTTACTATAGGGATAGCAGGTGAACCTATATGTTGAGAAGTTGATATATAAACGACGTTTGGAGTAGGAATGCTCTCAATAGGCGAATTGTTGGAAATTTTTGTTCCGTGAATTCTGCTACCGTGTGAAGTTTTTTTAGCTTTTAATATACTCAATTTTGTGTCTCCAAATTATTTCTTTTTTTTAATGATTTTATCGCAAGAAAAACAATAAAACCTATAAGTGTGCCCGAAAGTGTTCCTAAAATAATGAGATAGGGCATATAAATTAAAAATTCAAATGTTTTTGTTACTAAACAAAAAACAACGTTTTGTAAACAAATGTTTATAACAGAGCCTAAAACACTAACGGCTATTATACTGATTTTCTTTACATTAAAGAAAACTATTATTTCAACAGTGTACGAAATAAGTCCTGCGGGGAGTGAATAAATTATTGCTAAATAATTTCCTGTAACTATTGAACCGATTAGTATTTTAATAATTAAAACAAAATATCCGTTGTTTTTACCGACTAAAAGTGCACAAAGAAGGATGAAAACGTTAGATAAACCTAATCTTGCACCTGGAATAAAAAAAGGTGGAAGTAGATTTTCAATCGTAAAAGCGATTGCTGATAAGCAAGCAAATATAGCTGTCAAAGTGATTTTTTTACTTAAAAATTTGTCCATAATCACCCCACAACTGGCTGTATTAAGCCGTTTCCTTCAATGGGAAGTATTTTTATATTATGGGGGTTGCAGTATATAACGTTATTGTTAGTTGTAATCGGAGAAAAATATGTGCAATCTTTAGAAATAGAACAAGTTGAATCTTTCATTTTTACACTTTTTTTATTTAAATCGTATTGAATAACGTTAAACTCTGTTTTTTCATCGTTTAAGAAAACGTTTATTATGCAATCATCTTTGTTGATTTCTATATAATTTTTCCAAGAATCATCAATTAAAAATTCATTATCCTTAAAAGAGTAGGTTAGTATTTTTTTATCATCTTTAACTACGTAAAAGCCGTTTATTTTGTCTTTTTTGGGTAAAATAATCAAAAACAACAAAAGAAATACGAACAAAACCAAGATAAAAACATAAATAAATATGTCAAAAAATTCAAATGGTTTTTTATTTATTTTATCTTCTTTATTTACAAAAAAATTTAACATAAAATTTCTATTTTATTATACAAAAAAATCAAAAAAATTGCAATAAATTATTTTAATAAATCTTATATGCTTTTAGCATTATCTTAATGTTTTTCAGAAATGTCTTTTACTGAGTTTCTTATTATCAATTCGCTTCGTATTGAGATGGATTGTCTTAACTTGTAGTAATTATTTGAAAGCTTTTTTATAATAAGTTCAACAGCTTTATCGCAACACTCATTGTTGTTTTTATCAATGGTAGTTAGTGAAATGTTGTAGTGTGAAGCAAATGATATGTTATCAGAGCCTATTATTGAAAAATCATCAGGCACGTTTAATCCTTTTGCTCTTATTGCTTGAATTGCACCTAATGCTATATAATCGTAAGCAGTTATAATTGCAGTAGGCATGTCTTTTTGTTCAAGTATTTTATTCATTGCATTATATCCTGCCGTCTCAAATCTTTCTTTATCTGTAATAATAAATTCGGGGTGGACGGGTAGAGCGTAATATCTTAATGCTTCTATAAAATTTTTTTCGTAACTTTTCGTAAGTTGTTCGCCAAGATAGGCTATTTTTGTATGTCCGTTATCTTTTAATAATTTAATTGCGTCATAAAAGGCTTCTTTTGAACGACTATACACACAATCTATCTCGTTATTCTTGCTTTTTCCTATTGAAACGATAGGTATTTCCTTATTATATTTTATAAATGAATAATTGCCGATTAGAATAATTGCATCGGCATTGCTATTTGAAGAAAAATAACTTACTAAATCCGTTTCGTTTTTCTGATTAAAATTGCTTATTGAAATAATTGTTTGTAAATTGTTTTCACTCAATTTTTTTTCTAAATACGTAACCATATTAGCATAATATGCACTATTTATTTCGGGGCATATTACTGCAACTATTTTTTTATCGTATTTGTTTTTGTTGTACTTTTCAAAACAACCGTTTTCCTTTGCGATTTTTATGATTTTATCTTTTGTTTCTTTGCTTATTTCTTTGCTGTTTGAAAACACTTTTGATATTGTGCCAACCGAGACGTTTGCTTTTTCGGCAAGTTTTTTCATATTCATAGATTTTTACCTCAAATTTAAGATTATTTTAACATAAATTTTTTTATTTTACAAGTATTTTTAAGTTACGAAAAAGTTTCGTAAAATTAACATTGACAATTTTTTTAGATATACTATAATTAAAATAAAGATATAAAAAAAGAGGTTTTTATGAACAAGTTAAAAATAGGTTGGTCAGAAGTAGATATTACTCCAAAAAAAGGAACTAAAATCAGTTTGGCAGGTCAGTTTTACGAAAGAATTACGGATGAAGTAGAAGGTCCTATAACTGTTACTGCTTTTGCTTTGGATAGTGGGGACGAACAAATGATAATTTGTTCTTGTGATTTGGCGGGAACAGCGCAAAATCTTTGCCGTATGGTTAAAGAAAAAATCAAAGATAAATTGCCTATTAGCACAGATAAGGTCATCATCAATGCTATACATACGCATACATCTTATGTTTATAAACAAGTTAGAACTCTTCCTACTGCAATGAGTTATTTAAAAACGGTTTTGCCAAAAGATATGGAATATGAAGCACTTGTTTCTAACGAAAAGTGTGTTCAACCTGACGATGCGTTGTTGTTTTTGGTTGATAAGATTGCCGATGCTATTTTACAAGCGTGGGCAAATAGAAAAGAAGGATATTTTCAATGTGGATTCGGTCGTGCACCTGTTGGTATGTGCCGTAGAGTTTGTTATGATGACGGTTCTGCTAAAATGTGGGGTGAAACGAATCTTGCTAACTTTACCGAACTTGAAGGCGGAAACGATTCAGGTATTGAACTTATGTACGTTTACGACGAAAAGAAAGAGATTTCTGGTGTTGTAGCAAGTATTGCTTGTCCTGCACAAGTTGTTGAACAAAGAAGTTATATTTCTTCTGATTACTGGGGTAAAGTAAAAGAGAATTTAAGAAAATATTTCAAAAAAGATATATTCGTTTTAGGTTTATGTTCTGCAGCAGGTGATCAATGTCCGAGAGATTTAGTTCGTTGGGTAGAACCTGAAACGCCTGTAGATGATCCTAACATTAAACATTTACATATTGTTGAGCATAGGGCAGACCCGTCTATGTTTGACATTTCAGGTTTAAAAGTCGTTGGCAAAAGAATATCAAATGAAATCATCTCTGTTTATGAAGAATTAGATAAATCAAAGATGAAGAATACCGCAGAATTTGAACATAGAACGATTAATATGACGTTCCCTTTAAGAAAGGTTACTATTGCGGAATACGAAGATGCAGTTAATAAAATCAACGATTATATTGCAAAAAATCGTGGTAAGCACGCTAACTTTGACGATAATGCAAGACTTTATGTATATTCAGGTATTTGCGATAGATATAATATTCAACAAACGGTTAATACGTTTAAGGAGGAAATACATATTATTCGTTTAGACGATATTGCTATCGCAACTAAAAATAATGAATTGTTCCTTGACTACGGTAATCAAATTAAAGCAAGAAGTTTAGCAAAACAAACGTTCCTAATTCAATTAGCGTGTGGTTGTGGCGGATATTTGCCAACCGAAAAGGCTGAAAAAGGTTCACACTATTCTGCTTATGTAAGTAGTGGAACAACAGGTCATATCGGTGGAAACTTACTTGTAAGAGAAACATTAGAAAATATTAACAATATGTTTAGAAAATAGTCTTTTAATAAGATTATGTATGTCATAAATATTGCTTAAATCGTTTGTAAATTACTAACGATTTGCAATTTATAAAATATTGACAAGATTAAGAGAGGAAAAATTATGTCAAAAATTAAAATCGGTTGGAGCGAAGTAGATTTTACTCCTAAAAAAGGTACAAAAATCAGTTTGGCAGGTCAATTCTATGAAAGAATTACGGACGAAGTAGAAAGCCCTATAACGGCTACTGCTTTTGCGTTAGAAAGTGGCGACGAACAAATGATTATTTGTTCTTGTGATTTGGTTTCTATCGGCAAAAACTTAGTTGACGACGTCAGAGAAAACTTAAAGGGTAAAATTTCTATTGACCTAAATAAAATAATAATTTCAGCAATACACTCTCATACGTCTTACGTTTATGCAAGAAAGGGAATAAATTTCGGTTCTTCACTTGAAGTATTAAAAGAAATGATGCCGGAAAATATGCAATACGTTCCGCTTGTGTCAGCTGAAAAATGTTTAAGTCCGGAAGAATCGCTTAAATTCCTTGTTGATAAAATTTCGGAAGCCATACTTAATGCTTGGAATAATAGAACCGAAGCGTACTATCAGTTTGCTTTTGGTAGAGCAGTTGTTGGTATGAATAGGCGTGTTTGTTATGACGATGGTTCGGCAAAAATGTGGGGCGATACAAA
>JAKSOS010000037.1 GCA_024405475.1 Clostridia bacterium | reverse complement strand
CACAGCATTGCAAAATACTACTAATTTTGCTGCGCCTAAACCGTCTTTATCTTTCGTTATTTCTGCCGTTTGCTTAATGATTTTACCCATTAAATTAACGGCGTCCATATTTATTCCGGATTTTGATGAACCGACGTTAACCGAAGAACATACCTTTTCCGTTATCGCTAGCGCTTCCGGAATACTTTCTATAAAAGATTTTTCAAAACTCGTCATGCCCTTATGTACTAACGCAGAATATCCACCTAAAAAGTCTATTCCACAAGTTTTTGCAGCGTTATCAAGTGCTTTTGCAAGTTCTACTTCCTTTCCGCAAAAAGATGCGGTTAACATACTTGCAGGAGTTATTGAAACTCTCTTGTTAATAATAGGAATACCGTATTCTTTTCCTAAATCTTCGGCTACCTTTACTATGTTTTCTGCCTTTTTACAAATTTTATCGTAAACTAATTTTGACGTAGTAAAAGCGTCTTCTCTTATACAAGACAAAAGCGAAATGCCCATCGTTATGGTACGAACGTCAAAGTGTTCCTTTTCTACCATGTCTATAGTTTCTAATATTTCATTTTTATTTATCAGTGCCATTTTTCTACCTATATTTTGTGCATTGCGTTAAATATGTCTTCGTGTTGAACGTGAATAGACACACCTATCTCGCTACCTACTGCTTTTAAAACGTCGCTTAATTCTAACAAAGATTTCTTACTGTTAGATATATCGCAAAGCATAATCATCGTAAAATTGCCCGATACGATCGTTTGACTTATATCTTCAATATTTACATTGTTCTCTGCAAGAGTATTTGATACTTTTGCAATTATTCCTGACTTGTCTTTTCCTAAAACTGTTACTATTGCTCGCATTGAATTTCCTCACTTATTATTTCATAACTTATCAGCACGTTGCCTTGCGTTATATATTTTACTTTTGAATTTGTAGGTATATCAGGAAAAGGTTTTTCATAAAAAACTAAAACCTTCCTGTCGTAATACTCGTTTTTATATTTATTCCACTCGCTGAAAATTAAATTCTTAAAATCAACGCCGTCCTTTACTTGACATAACTGTGAATATCTTAAAAACGTTCCCTCGTTAGTTTCTTTAATTCCCGTTGCTAAATCTACGCATTTATTGTAATAACTCTTTATCCTTTTATATTTTATTCCGAAAACCAACATGGAAATTACTGCGTAAATAAACGTTACGGGATATACTACCCATTTTATCAATATCACTATTTTTGCGCCGTATGGCGATAATAAATACCATGCATAAAAACCAAATGCAAAAAGTAAATATATCAATAACGATACAAAATACATCGCTATTGCTTTTCTTTTTTGCTCTTTAATTATTTCCCATTCTTTTAAATCAAAATAATCTATCATTAACTTATATCACCATCTTTTCTGAATATGCTAATAACCTTTGTGATTTTTTTCTTATTCTTTATTGACCACTCCGACACTACGCCTTTAATATTTTCTTTTTTACAAGGACCGTGTACGGTAGAATCTTCCGAATCATGTCTATTATCTCCCAAATAAAAATATTCGTCTTCTTTAAGCATCCACTTCGTTTCGCTTGATTTTGCATCTGTTCTTACCCTCTCGTCTAAAAAAGAAGACTCGTCAAGTTTCTCTCCGTTTATATAAACTGCTCCGTCTTTTAACTCAACTTCTTCGCCCGGTAGCCCTATTATTCTTTTTATTATTCCATATTCTTTTACATCTTCTATAACGACAACTGAAAATCTCTCGGGAGTTTTATTCTTTTTGGCAAATAAATAATCTCCGCCCTTATATACTCTCTCTCCGTTTTCTTTTAATCCGCATAACACCCCACCGTAAAGAGTTGGGTCCATTGATGAACCGCTAACATATGCAATAAAAAACGAAACCCTAAAATAAATTAAAAATGACAACAAGAAAACAAGTACGGCATTTAATATGGAAAGTATTATTGTACCGACTTTTCCCGATTTAATTTCATTTTTTTCCACATTTTTAGTCATTTATTTCTCCGTATTTACCTGCGTCAATTTTTTCGCCATCTTTTCAGTATCTTCTATTGATAAAAATATTTGTCTTCCGCATTTAGCACATTTCAATTTTATATCTGCACCCGTACGGACAATCTCCCACTCATTACCACCACATGCGTGCGGTTTTTTAGATACTATTTTATCTCCGACTTGATATATCATAATTTATACCCATAAAATGTTATTAAATATGCATTGATTTTCAGATATAAACTCTATCGCTTGTATATTACTGAAAGTTTTAAGTGGCATTCCGTCTTCTCTCTTAAAATCCGAAATACTAAGTTTTATATTATTCCAAAAATCTCCCGCAACGAGTTTAGTCGTATATTTATAGCTTTCTTTTTTATCAAAATAATCGCTGATTAGTTTTATTGAAATCTCACAATCTTCTTTTGCAAAAACGTCAAGCATCAATATTCTTTCATCTTCCGGCATGTATCTTTTTGCACATATCTTAAAGGTGTTTAAGCCTTTCATTGAACATATACCATACATATCCATAGGTCCACGCTTAACTTCAACCTTACCTTCATCTGTCAATTCTATTCCCAAATCACTCTCTATACTTTGAGAAAAACTACTATCTAAATCTTGAAGCCTTGACGAATACACAATCTTAAACTTTTGAGTTTGTTCTATATCTTCAACATTAAATGTTTTACAAATTACGTTTGAACATATTTGAAAATCATCAGTATATACACATTTTGCATAGAAAAATACCCTTTCAGACTCCATATACGGACTGTACTAAAAATAATACTTGCTTTTTACAAGTTTTGATACGTTCGTTATCTTTCTCCACGTTCTTTTATTTGATTCTATATTTTCTTCCGATGCGTACAAACAAACTTCTTTTAAGTTGTTTTCTTGCGGAACTACTTCTATCTCTATTTTTTTATCTACTATTTCACAAGAAATTTCTATTTCCTTTGGCAAATCTACCTTTTTATCTTGACTGTTTACTACTTTATCCACACATATCAATGCGTCTTTATAAGATGCGTAATCTACACTATTTCTATAACCTACCGAATAGTTTATCGCTGTATATGCCCTTCCGGAAATCCTTGAAAGTGTATCATAACTCCTATCTAAATCAAACGTTCCGCTATTTGTCGGCGAAAGCATCAAAACCGGACACTTTACGTGATGAGCATAAGATTCAGGTCCTATACTCGCTAAATACGAAAGTTTTTCATCTTCAAAAACAGGTTCGTTCTCTAAACTGAATTTGTTTATTCCCTTGTATCCTCTCCAACCAAGGTCGGAAACGAATACTGCACAACTTACCTGATTATTTATTGAAACGGCTTGCCACAAACTCGTTGCAACCTTGCCGATTCCGATAACGCCGACCTTTTCTATCCCTTCTTTCGTTTTTAAGAAGGAAATTGCATTTTTTAACGCTTTTGCCCATACGTACCAGCAAGTTTTCTCTATTTCTCCATTGACCAGTGTCGTATCAACCTGCTCTTCATTATAGTTTGCAAAAGACAACTCTTCTGGATAAATCGTGTATTTATCTCCCTTACCTTCGTAATTTCCACAAACGTCAACGAGCATTGCGGTATAACCTTTTCCAGCTAGGTTTACTATTAAATCTTCCTTTAACTCGGTTTTATATTGCTGAACAGATAATATTGCGTTGTCCGTTTTCTTCTTTCCTGTTGCCATTACGCAATATAATTTGATGTTTTCTTCCTTTAAATCAATAAAAAATCTTGTTAACGATATATTATCTCTCTGCTCTTCACTTAAAATTTCTGTTTCAAAGGACTTAGACGCAACAAAGTTTGCCCAAATCATTGATGGTGTTAATAATTCGTTTGCCATAATTAAAGCACAATCAGGTTGCGCCGTAACCTCCAAAATTACTAAAAAAGTTTAATCAATTTGTTGATTTTTATTTTCGTTTTGTTTATAATAGTTCTACTATCGCTTGTTAGCGACATTTTCCTATTATTATATTTATATTATTATATTTATATTATTATATAACATATATCATTTAAGCGCAAGCATTTTTTATTAAAAAGGAAATAATAAAATTCGTATATGACTTGTTCTCTTTCAAAAGAATTTTCCATATCTTCTATTACAAGTGTGGAAAATGAGTTTATAACTAAATACTTACCGTTAGCTGACGGAAATGCCGTAAAAGTTTACCTTTACGGTCTTTATTTATGCTCTCACCCCGAATTTGATAAGTCTATAAACGAAATTGCACTTGATTTGTCTTTAACCGAAGATATTGTTAGGGCTTGCTTTTTATACTGGCAACAAGAAGGTTTGGTTGATATTTTATGCAACGATCCACTTCAAGTTGTTTATTACTCGCCAAAATCTGCTTTCGTTGTTAAACCTAAAAAATATAAACCGGAAAAATATTCCGAGTTTACTAAAGCCGTTCAGGAAGTTTTGCCTAACCGCATGATCTCTACTAACGAATACACAGAATACTTTAATTTTATGGAAACCTACGGCATTAAACCCGACGCAATGCTTCTTATTATCAAATATTGCGTTGAACTTAAAGGCGCTGACATAAATTATAAGTACATAAATGCTACGGCTAAAAACTTCGCTTCTAAAGGTCTTATCAAATTAGAACAAATACAAGACGAATTAAGTTCGTATTTTGTACACTCCACTCAAATTGCAAATATACTATCTGCCCTATCAATTTCTCGTAAACCCGATATTGAAGACAAACAGTTGTTTGACAAATGGACTGACGAACTCTCTTTTGAATACGAAAATATCCTATTTGCCGCTAAAACTCTTAAAAAAGGCAGTATCAAAAAACTTGACGATTTTATTTTGGAATTATATTCTCTCAAATGCTTTTCTAAAGAAGAAATTGAAGAATATTCCTTAAAGAAAAAACAAGTTTACGATTTAACATTAAGAATTAACAAGGCACTCTCTATTTACGTTGACGTCATTGCTCCGGAAATTGACAACTTCGTTTCTAAATGGATAACTTTCGGCTTTGACGACCAAACGCTTTTGCTTATCGCAAATTATTGCTTCAAAACTGGTAAAAATACTCTCCAACAAATGGACGAGTTGGTAAATAAACTTAAAGACGGTGGTTCTATTACTTTTTCAAGCGTTGGCGACTTCTTTGAATCACAAAAGAAAAACGACGAATTTATTAAAAAGTTCTTGTCAATATTAGGACTTACACGAAACCCTACCCCCTGGGATAGAGATAATCTTCATATATGGAAGTCTTGGAACTTCTCCGACGAAATGATTGTTAAAGCCGCAGAATTATCGGCAGGCAAAACTTCTGCCGTTGCCTATATGAACAGCATTTTATCTAACTGGAAAAATAAGGGCTTGTTTAACGTTAGCGAAACGGAAAATCTTTCTTCTTCTACAAACAGTCAAGAAGAATACAACAGAGAATATGAAAGAAGACGTACTATTGCACTTTCTAAATCTCAAAAGAACATTGAAAAAGCTATGGAAATTGATGGATTTTCTAAACTTTACGAAAGAACATTCTCTATTGAAAAGGACCTTGCCGTTGCGGAAGTTTCCGAAAACGACGAACTCCTTAAAACCTTGGAAATTGAAAAACAAAACCTTTTGGAAAAGATTGAAAACATGCTTTCTAAATTCAATCTGACTTTCAGAGATTTATCGCCGAGATATATGTGCGAAAAATGTAACGACACAGGATACGTAGGCACTCACCGTTGCGATTGCTTTGATAAAAAATAAAATTTAAAATTAAGAACGACGCTTAAATTAAAGCGTCGTTTTTTTTGCTTTTAAAGAGTAAATAGGAAGTCCTAACTCTCTGAATTTTTTTTCATATTCAGTTTTGATTTGAATTTCATTTTCCGTATTTGAAGTATCCATTACTTCATATCCGCATTGCTTAAATTGATTATAGGAATATTCAAAAAATTCTTTGTCGTCCGTCTTTTGATATATGCAACCGTTATCAACTAAAAATTCTTTATAATTATTTAGTAAAACGGGGTTGGTTAATCTTCTGTTTTCGTATCTTTTTCCACTAAACGGCGGAGAGAAATTAAGATAGATATTTTCTATTGATTTCGGCTTAATATAACGTGGTAAATACTCTGCCCCGCAACTGAAAAATTTTACGTTAGTTACGCTCTCTTTTTTAGCGTTATCAGATGCCATTATTATTATGTTTGAAATTAGTTCCACTGCAAGAAAATTAGTGTTTTGATTTTGTTTCGCCATCTCGGTTATAAACCCACCTTTGCCACAGCCGATTTCTAATTCTACCTTGTTGTTATTTCCGAATAGTTTATTAAAATCAAAATACTTTTTATCTAATATTGCTTGTTTTACGTTTTGAATATCAAGGGGTGCTATTATTAAATTGTCTTTTGCATTATTTAGTCTTTCTTCTAAATGTTTTTTTCTTCTTATTCTCATTTTTATTCCTATTTTTTATATAAATATTTTAACATTTTTTTAACTTTATGTTTATTAAAATATAACTTAATTTATCCAACTGAAAGAAAACAAAAAACGATGCAAGTAAGCATCGTTTTTTGTTTTAGTTCTGGTCGGAGTGACGTGACTTGAACACGCGACCTCTTGCCCCCCAGACAAGCGCGCTACCAACTGCGCCACACCCCGATTCATAAGGGGATTATTCAATCCCCTTTTTTATTAAAATTAAACACCGCTATATGCAGAGAAACCACCGTCAACAGGGATAACCGTTCCTGTAACGAAGCCACTTGCGTTGTCATCAGAAAGCCACAAAAGTGCGCCGATTAAGTCTGAAATTTCGCCAAACTTTTTCATAGGAGTTGCCGATAAAATCTTACCTGTTCTCGGTGTTGGCGTACCGTCTTTATTAAACAACAAATCTCTGTTTTGATTCGTTACGAAAAATCCAGGTGCTATTGCGTTGCATCTGATTCCGCAAGGTGCAAAATGTACTGCAAGCCATTGTGTAAAGTTAGAAATACCTGCTTTTGCTGCTGAATATGCAGGAATCTTTGTCAACGGTCTAAATGCGTTCATTGAAGAAATATTGATGATATTTCCGCCTGTTTTTACCATATCTTCTGCAAATACTTGTGTTACTAAAAATGCACTTGTGATATTTAAGTCAAATACGAATTTTAATCCGCTTTCTTCTAACTTAAAGAAGTCTTTAACGCCTTCTAAATCAGGCGTCATTGTTTCGTTATCTGTTGATGCTCTCGGATTGTTTCCGCCTGCACCGTTAATTAGATAATTAACTTTACCGAATTTTTTTGCAATTTCTTCTTTTGCTTCTATTATGCTTTGCTTATCTAGGCAGTTGCACTTTACGGCGTAAGCGTTTGCTCCGATTTCGTCTGCCTTTGCTTTTGCTGCATCATAATTGATGTCTAAAAGTGCTACCTTTGCTCCGCATTCAGCAAGTGCTTTGGCAAACTCGCCACAAATAATTCCGCCTGCACCTGTAATTGCTATTACTTTTTTACTTAAATCTACCTTAAATGGTACCATAATTTTTCTCCTTTTTATAATTTTTTATCTAAAAAATCTAATAATCCGTGCCAGTCATCTCTTGAAAAATAGTGTGTTCCCTTTCTCACTTGATAGTTGGTGTTTTCAGGATTATCCCATATTTTTTTACAATTATATAACGCCTTTTTCTCCGATTTCGGATTTGCCCACAAATCTTCTTTTGCACTTGAAACGTTTAATAATCTCGGAGAAATTAAACTCATAAGTGCATCTTGGTCGTATTCTACGTATTTTTCTTTATCTTTTAATTTCTTAAAATCAGGTGTAAACCAGTATGAAAATCTGAATAATAAATCGCTTATTTTTTCACTCTCTTTATTCTTCATTTTGTATAGACCTGCACCACCCGTACCTGAACAATTTGAATGAACAAACTTGAACCTTTCATCAAATGCGCCTGCAAGTATTGCCGTTTTACCTAAGCGAGAATGCCCTGCAATACCAACTTTATTTTTATTTACTTCCTTTCTTGAATATAAATAATCTAAAACACGCATTGCACCCCACGCCCACATTGCGATTTTACCTGACGATGGTGAAAGCTTTCTCAAAACTTTTTCGTTTGCGTTTGGTTCTTCTTTGTTATCTAAAACGATATCCTGATAATTGATTGATACAAAATTATACTTTCTATCAACTATCTCTTCGGCTGGAATATAAATATCAGGAACGTCGCTTCTAAAATTTAATACGATAACAGTTCTAATATTTTTCTTGCCGTTAAGATAACAAAACTTAAACGGAAATTTTACGTTTCCCTTTTTCGTTTTTATAGTTAATTCTATATTTTCAAGCGTTGCCTTTGATGCGCAAAAACGCTTGTTAATATCTACCGTTTTACCATTTACCGAAATGGGATTTTCAGGAATTAAACCATATTCGTTTTTAATAAAATATTCGGCAATTTTCTGCCTGTCTGTTTTAAGGTTTTTCATTTTTAATAATTCTTATTTTCTATCTTTTTCTACTGCTTCAAAAACACCTTGGAGATAACATGCACCCATTGCTCTATCAAATAAGCCGTAGCCAGGTTTACTGTCTTCTCCCCAAACGTTTCTGCCGTGGTCAGGACGAAGATATCCGTCAAATCCATTTTCAACTAACGCTTTTACGATTGAATATATATCAACGTTTCCTTCTGCAGTTTGATGTCCGTTTTCAAAGAAATCCGTTTCTGTGGTATATTTTAATTGTCTTAAATGTGCAAAATATATTCTTTTAGCATACTTTGCTGCCATTTTCGGTAAATCGTTAAATCTGCCTGCGCCTAAACTACCCGTACAGAAAGTTATTCCGTTATGCTTATTTGGAACTGCCTTAAATAACTTATCGTAATCTTCTTCTTTTCCTACGATTCTCGGAAGTCCGAATATATCCCATGGTGGATCATCAGGGTGAACGGCTAAATTAACGTCTGCTTCGTCGCAAGCCGGCATTACTGCGTTTAAGAAATATACAAAGTTTTCAAATAACTTTTCGTGAGTCATTCCTTCGTATTGTTTTAACAATCCGTTTAA
>JAKSOS010000036.1 GCA_024405475.1 Clostridia bacterium | reverse complement strand
CCTTAACGTCGCCAAGACCAGAGTTAATCGTGATTTTAACGAGTTTTGGAACTTGATTTATGTTCTTATAATTGAATTTTTTAAGTAAAGCAGGAACTACTTCTTTAACATAAGCTTCTTTAACTCTGTTAACAGATTTAGTAGCTTTTGCGGTTTTAGCCGCTGTTTTCTTTTCAGCCATTATTTTTTACCTCCGTCCTTACTTCGTTTCTTCTGCAGTAGCAGTTTCTTTCTTTTTAGCTTTCTTGCTCTTTTCAATCTTCTTTACGTCTTTTGCTTCCTTAGCAGAATCTAATACAGCACCGCATTTCTTACAAACACGAACTTTATTATCTCCTTCTACCTTATAAGCAACTCTCGTAGCCTTTCCGCAAGCAGGACAAACTACCATAACGTTTGATGCGTCAATAGCACCTGATTGAGTAGCGATTGTGCTTACTTCTTGAGCAGATCTAGCCTTCTTATGTTTCTTTTGTAAGTTTATTCCGTCAACAACAACTCTGTTATCTTTTGGAAGTGCTACTAAAACTTTAGCAGTCTTTCCAGCATCTTTTCCGGATAAAACTAAAACAGTATCATTCTTTTTAATCTTCATAGTCTTTCTCCTTATAATACTTCAGGTGCGAGAGAGATTATACGCATATAATCTTTGTCACGGAGTTCTCTTGCGATAGGTCCAAAGATACGTGTACCTTTAGGTTGTTTTTGAGCATCAATTATAACTGCTGCGTTTTCATCAAATCTAACGTACGTTCCGTCATTTCTTCTAACGCCGGAAGTCGTTCTAACGATAACTGCCTTAACAACGTCGCCTTTCTTAACTTGTCCACCAGGAGTAGCTGTCTTTACAGAAGCTACGATTACGTCTCCGATATTACCGGTTCTTCTAAAAGAGCCGCCGAGTACCTTAATGCACATCAATTCTTTAGCACCAGAGTTGTCTGCTGCTTTTAATCTTGAAAATGGTTGTATCATCTTGCGCCTCCTTATTTAGCCTTCTCAATAATTTCTGCAACTCTCCAGTTCTTGTCCTTAGAGAGTTTTCTTGTTTCAACGATAAGTACTTTATCGCCGATACCACAAGAATTCAATTCATCGTGAGCTTTAAACTTATGTGTCTTTTTAACTGTCTTTTTGTATAATGGGTGTTTAAATCTTTCTTCAATAGCAACAACTACTGTTTTGTCCATTTTATCAGAAACAACTATACCCACTCTTTCTTTTCTTAAATTTCTTTCCATAATTTATCACTCCCTACGCCTTTGCGATTTCCTTTTCTCTTAAAATCGTCTTTATCCTTGCGATATCTTTCTTGCAGGTGTTTAAAGACGCAGGATTTTCTAATTGTCCAATTGCGTGACGGAAACGAAGGTTAAAAAGTTCTTCTTTTAATTCCTTCAATTTTGCATTTAATTCTTCTACCGTCAAATCGTGAAGTTCTTTAGTTTTCATTAACCTTCACCGCCTTCTTCTTTAATTTCTTCAGCTACTGATTCACGCTTGATAAACTTTGTTTTAACCGGAAGTTTATGTCCTGCAAGTCTCATAGCTTCTTTTGCCTGTTCTTCTGGAATACCACTCATTTCAAATAATACTCTTCCGGGTTTTACGACTGCAACCCAGAACTCAACAGAACCTTTACCACTACCCATACGGCTATCGGCAGGTTTCTTTGTTACAGGCTTATGTGGGAATATATCAATCCAAACTCTACCACCACGCTTGATAAATCTTGTCATAGCTACACGGGCAGCTTCTATTTGGTTAGATTTAATCCATCCTGGTTCGGTAGCCATAAGAGCGTAATCGCCGTAAGCAATTATATTACCCTTGTTGCACTTACCCGTCATTCTACCACGATGAACTCTTCTTCTTTTAACACGTTTAGGCATCAACATAATTAATTCTCGCCTCCTTCAACTTTGTGTTTCTTAGGAGCACCAATAATTTCACCTTGATAAATCCAGCACTTAATACCGATTACACCAAATGTTGTATGTGCTTCTGCTAAACCATATTCAATATCTGCTCTTAAAGTTTGAAGTGGAATAGAACCTTCATGATAGTGTTCTGTTCTAGCGATTTCAGCGCCGTCAAGTCTTCCTGCAACGGAAACCTTGATACCCTTAATACCACTTCTCATACTTCTTTGAATTGCTTGTTTCATTGCTCTTCTGAAAGATACACGCTTTTCAAGTTGAGAAGCAATACCTTCAGCAACGAGTTGTGCGTTTGCGTCAGGCTTTTTAACTTCTGAAATGTTTACCGAAATTTGTTTACCCTTGCAAATCTTTGCAACCGTCTTCTTGATAACGTCAATTTCTGCGCCTTGCTTTCCGATAAGAACGCCCGGACGAGCAGTATACATTGTTATGATAACTTTATTTGCTGCCTTTTCAATTACTATCTTTGCGATAGCTGCTTGATAATATTTCTTCTTTAAGATATTACGAATTTCGTTATCTTCTTTGATATTTGCAGCTAAATCTTTCTTTTCTACAAACCAGTGTGAATTCCAATCTTTTATTACACCGACTCTTAAGCCATGTGGATTAACTTTTTGTCCCATACTGATCCTCCTTAAGCTCTTGCGTCTAATACCACAGTAATGTGGCTAGTACGCTTTAATATTCTGTAAGCTCTACCCTTTGAAACAGGTTGAACTCTCTTTAACGTTGGACCTTGATCAGCGAAACATTTTGCAACGAACAAGTTATCCTTGCTCATTCCCAAATTGTTCTCTGCATTAGCAGCAGCTGACATAAGAACTTTCTTTATAGGTTCGCTTGCTGACTTTGGAGTGTTTTCCAAAATACCGATAGCTTCTCTATAACCCTTACCTCTGATAATATCTAAAACGATTCTTACCTTGTATGGTGAAATTCTAACGTGTTTAGCAACTGCCATAGGGCGTTTATCTTTATTTTCTGCGATTTTAGCAGTTTTTTCTCTCAAATTTTTAGCCATTTTCAGCCTCCCTATTTGGCTTCCGAAGTCTTTTCGGTACCACTGTGTCCCTTGAATGTTCTCGTTGGGGCAAATTCGCCTAACTTACAGCCAACCATATCTTCCGTTATATATACAGGAACATGCTTTCTGCCGTCGTAAACAGCAATTGTATGACCTACCATTTGTGGGAATATAGTTGAAGACCTCGACCAAGTCTTTAAGACTTTCTTTTCGTTCTTTTCGTTTAATTCTTCTATTCTCTTTAAGAGTATTGGTTCTACGTAAGGACCTTTTTTAACACTTCTAGACATATCGTTCTCCTTAATTTATCCTTGTAATGATAAGTTTGTTAGACGACTTTTTGTGTTTTCTCGTCTTATAACCCATAGCCGGCTTACCCCAAGGTGTTACAGGACCAGGCATACCTACAGGTGACTTACCTTCACCACCACCGTGAGGGTGATCGCATGGGTTCATAACAACACCACGTACGCTTGGACGAATACCTAAGTATCTTGTCTTACCAGCTTTACCAACTCTGATGATTTCGTGTTCTAAGTTGCCTACTTGACCGATTGTAGCCTTGCATTCAGCAAGAATATATCTCATTTCGCCACTTGGCATCTTAATCGTTACGTACTTTTCATCACGAGCCATGATTTGTGCGCTCATACCTGCAGCTCTTGCAATTTGACCGCCTTTACCAGGTTGCATTTCAATGTTGTGAACCATTGTACCTACTGGAATATCTTTAAGTTTTAATGCGTTACCTGCTTTAATATCTGCCTTTTCGCCAGATAAAACTGTGTCGCCAACTTTTAAGCCGATAGGTGCAAGAATATATGTCTTTGCACCGTTAGCATAATATAAAAGTGCAATGTTTGCTGAACGGTTTGGATCGTATTCAATAGATTTTACTGTTGCAGGAATTCCGTCCTTATCTCTCTTAAAATCAATTATACGATATTTTCTTCTGTTTCCACCACCGATGTGACGAACAGTGATTTTACCTTGAGCGTTTCTACCACCAGATTTTCTTTGGTCTTCTAATAAAGACTTTTCCGGTTTTGTAGTTGTAATTTCGTCATAAGCACTAACCGTCATTAAACGGCGAGCAGATGAGGTTGGTTTATATCTTTTAATAGCCATTTTTCTATCCTCCGGAATTAAGACAATGAATCGAAGAATTCGATAGACTTACTGTCTTTTTTAAGGATAACTGCTGCCTTCTTGTAGTCAGAAGTATATCCTTCATACTTGCCTTGTCTTTTTAACTTGCCGTGAACGATTGCGGTATTAACTCTGTCAACAGAAACACCGAAGATTGATTCAACAGCGAGCTTAATTTGAGTCTTGTTTGCATCTTTTGCTACGATAAAGTAGTATTTCTTATCTTTTATACCCGCATAGCTCTTTTCAGAAAGAAGGGGTTTAATTATAATATCATGAGCAGCCATTATTCTCCATAGACCTCCTCAATTTTTTCAACAGCCTTCTTAGAAATAACGATTTGAGCATTTCTTACAACGTCGTAAGTGTTGATTTGTTCAACGCCGATCGTTGTGATTTCAGGAATGTTTGCGCAAGCTCTAATAACTGCTTCGTCGTTATTATCCATAACGATTAAAACACTCTTTTCCATCTTAAATGCTTTTAAGAAAGCTACCATTTCCTTAGTTTTAGGAGCATCAACCTTTATTTCGTCAATAAAAGTGATTTCCTTATCACTAAGCTTTTTAGAAAGTGCTGAGAAAAGTGCAACTTCCTTTGCTTTATAGTTCATTTTCTTTGAGAAGTCTCTGCTCTTTGGAGCAAAAACAACTCCGCCGTGTACCCATTGAGGACTTCTTGTAGAACCTTGTCTTGCTCTACCTGTTCCCTTTTGGCGATAAGGTTTAGCACCTCCTCCACGAACTTCAGCACGAGTTAATGTGCTCTTTGTTCCTTGTCTATCATTTGCTTCGTGAGCAACGATAGCTTGATGAATTACCGCTTCATTATACTCTGCGTTAAATAAAGCGTCTGCAAGATTAAGTTTACCAACTTCGCTTGCTTTCATATTGAATAATTTTACACTAGGCATAATCTTTCTCCTTACGCTTTAACGCTGTTTCTTATTGTAACGATTCCCTTAACAGGTCCAGGAACGGCACCCTTAACGAGAATTACGTTTCTCTCCTTGTCGACTTTAACTACATCAAGGTTTAAGATTGTTACGTTTTCATGACCGTATTGACCAGCCATCTTCTTTCCCTTGAATACTCTTGATGGAGAGCTGTTTGCACCCATAGAACCTACTTCCCTATGTACAGGGCCTACACCGTGGGTTTCTTTAAGTCTGTGATGATTCCATCTCTTGATAACACCTGTGAATCCGTGTCCTTTTGATACACCTGATACGTCAATTTTGTCGCCTTCAGCGAAGATTTCACAAGAAACAACGCTTCCTACTGCAAAACTTTGTGCATTGTCAAGTTTGAATTCTTTCAAAACTTTTTGCGGATTTACTCCTACCTTCTTAAATAAACCGTTTTCTGGTTTATTAAGTTCCTTTTCGTTAACTTCGTCAAATCCAAGTTTAACTGCTGCGTATCCGTCTCTTTCAACTGTCTTTACTTGAACAACGGGACATGGACCTGCTTCAATAACGGTTACCGGAATTACCTTTCCGTCTGCAGAAAATATTTGAGTCATACCTAATTTTCTGCCAATGATTGCTTTATTCATAGATAAAGTTCACCTCCATATATATAATGTTTTATTTTTTTGATTAGTTTTTGATATCTACGAGCTTAATCTTGATGTCAACGCCTGCAGGAAGATGTATGCTATCTAAAAGCTTTACGTTCGGCGAATAGATATCTATAAGTCTCTTGTGCGTTCTGATTTCAAATTGTTCACGAGAATCTTTGTTATTGTGTGGAGAACGAAGAATCGTTACAATTTCCTTTTCTGTTGGAAGTGGAATAGGTCCACTGATTTTAGCACCAGACTTTTGCATTGTTTCAACAATTTTTGCTGCTGCGCTATCAAGCATTTCTACATCATAAGATGATAACTTGATTCTGATCTTTTGTCTTGCCATTTTTGTTTTTCTCCTTTTTTACCTAACTTTTTGCTGTATACCTTGCCGTGTGTGTCAAATTAAGATAATAAAAAAATCATTCGCCGATACTTAAATTTTTTAAGTCGCTGCGAATGAATTACCTTTCTCCATATTGAAGTTAGTCGCAGGAATCATTGTTCCCACACTTGTCAACGAAAATTATCTGTCGGATTTCGCCCGAATTTCAGTAACTTCCCGTATCTACCCAAATTACACAGCCTATATAATATACCAAATTTATATAGGCTTGTCAAACATTTTTTTGTAATTTTTTAAACTTTTTTTAAGTTTTTTATATATTTTTTTTACTCTTTTTATTTGCGATTATACCTATAAGTAAGCATATTGCCGATGCGAATAATAACGATAAAAATATAATTAGGAACACATTATTAGATATATAATCGTTAATCCAGTTAGAAAAATCAGCCTTAAATATGTTGGGAATCTCGGCATCTTCGGTAGGCACGCCCGCCTTTAATAAAATTGATTTTACAGCAAAGGGCAAGAAAACGAGTAAAATATCCCAAAAAGCAATAAAAATAGACGCTTTAATAGATTTATTTGTTTTTACGCATTTTGCTATCAAAATATTAGCAAAGCAAATCAATAAACCCATAATGACGAAAGGAGCACAAAGCGAACCAAACCAGTTTCCGTTAAACCTTGCATTATAAAATACAAGCATAAGCGTTAAAATGATAAAATCTACCGAAATACTTATAACTGCATTAAAAGGCTTAATTTTAGTAAATATCTTGCTATTTGCTATCGTTATAGGTAAAAATATTATAATGTAAAACAAAATAATAGGAAATAACGCAACTAATAGCCAGTTGCCTCTCGTGTAAATATTGCATACTAATAGCAATAGTATCAAGGAACCCAACTCAATTAACGGAATAACAATTAGTCTTTCCTTTTTGATAAATTGCGGAATCGTAGTAAAAGAAGCCGAAAGTAATATACTAGATAAAACGATAAAAAACCAACTTAAAGTTTTATTTACCGCAATATTGCAAATAAAACATACTAAAATAGCAACCGAATATGAAATAAAGAAAAACATATCGTAAGTGTTTTTTAAGTTATTCCATTTTTTTGCCTGAACCATTTTATTTCTCGTATCACTGTCTTCACTTGCGGAAATTAATTCGTGTTCAGTAACGTTAAGCAATTTAGAAAGTTTTGCGATAATAAATAAATCCGGTTCTGCCACGTCTTTTTCCCACTTACTAATGGTAGATTCGGAAACGAACAAAGCATTTGCCATATCTTTTTGAGTATAATTATTTTCCTTTCTTTTTTTTGCAAGGAATTGCCCAAAAGTTAATTTTTCCATTTTTCTCTCCTTTTTATGAGAATTATAGCACGGAAAAGACAAATAATAAAGTGTTTTTTACTAAAAACACACTTGAAAAATCTTCAAGTAAAAAAATAAGAGTTAGGCTCGCTTTCGTTTCTTTCCCACAAACTTATAATAGACTTACCGACTTGCAAAAAAATTCGCAAGTTGCACTTAACCTATTCCCTTTTCTTGTCTTAAAGACTTTAATCTTTCACCAAAAGTTTCTTTCATATAATTTTTTGCCTTTGAATTTTTCTGATAAACAAAAAACTTCGGTAAACCGAAGTTTTTTATTTTATGCTATTTCTTTTTTTACTATCTTTGGCTTTTCGCCGTTTTCTATAACCGATTTATCTACAATGACTTTGGCTATGTCTTTTGAAGACGGCAAATCGTACATTGTATCAATCATTATATTTTCTAATATAGTTCTTAAACCCCTTGCACCAGTCTTTAACTCTATTGCTTTTTTAGCAACAGCCATAACGGCGTCTTCGGTAATTTCAAGTTCTACATTATCTAAACTAATCAATTTCTTATACTGCTTAACAAGTGCGTTTTTAGGTTCGGTCAAAATATTAACTAATGCCTTTTCGTCTAACGGATGAAGCCCTACCGTAATAGGAACACGCCCTACGAATTCAGGTATTAAACCAAACTTAATTAAATCTTGCGGTCTTACGTCACGAATAATTGAATACTCGTCTGTATTTGCAGTAATTTTTGATACGCTTCCACCAAAACCCAAAGAAGACTTTTCACGCCTTTTATTGATAATCTCATCTAATCCTACGAAAGCACCACCGCAAATAAACAATATATTAGTTGTATCAATTTTTATGCACTCTTGTTGTGGGTGTTTTCTTCCGCCTTGTGGTGGGACGTTAGCAACCGTGCTTTCAATAATTTTAAGCAAGGCTTGTTGAACGCCTTCGCCCGAGACGTCTCTCGTTATAGAAACGTTTTCGCTCTTTCTTGCGATTTTATCAATTTCGTCTATATAAACGATTCCCCTTTGCGCTTTCTCAATGTCGTAATCGGCATTTTGAATTAACTTTAACAAAATGTTTTCTACGTCTTCGCCGACGTATCCTGCCTCGGTTAAAGTCGTTGCATCTGCAACTGCAAACGGAACTTCCAAAATCTTTGCCAAAGTTTTAGCTAAAAGCGTTTTACCTGAACCCGTTGGACCTAAAAGCAAAATGTTGCTTTTATCTAATTCAACTTCGTCTTTCTTTCCACCTATTGCGTTTATTCTCTTATAATGATTATAAACTGCAACGGACAAAACCTTTTTCGCTTCTTCTTGACCGATTATATACTCATCAAGTTTTGCTTTAATTTCGGTAGGCTTTAAGAGATTAACCTTTTGAGATTCTCCCTTAGATTCGTCTTCCTTCATAACTTCTTGACAAATATCAATACACTCGTCGCAAATATATATTCCGTTAGGGCCGGCTACTAAACGCTTAACTAACTCTTTAGGTTTTCCGCAAAAAGAACAAAATAAATCTTTTTCGTCGCTTTTCATAATTCCTCGTTCACGAATTTATTTTACTCTATGGACGCTTAACGAATATCTCGTCAATAAGTCCGTAATTTTTTGCATCTTCTGCTGATAAATAATTATCTCTATCGGTATCTTTTTCAACTTCTTCTAATGGCTTGCCACTGTTTTTAGCAAGAATAGAATTTAAGCGTTGCTTTGTCTTTAAAATGTGGTCTGCTTGAATCTTAATATCGCTTGCTTGACCTTGAGCACCACCTAAGGGTTGATGAATCATTATTTCGGAATTAGGGAGAGCGTATCTCTTGCCCTTTGTTCCGCTTGATAATAAAAACGCACCCATACTTGCTGCCATACCGATACAAATCGTTGACACGTCGCATTTAATATAATTCATTGTATCGTAAAT
>JAKSOS010000035.1 GCA_024405475.1 Clostridia bacterium | reverse complement strand
GTTGGTGTTTCTGCTTACTTTATCGGCTCATTAGGACGCTTGTTTTATTCGGCAGAAGAAATAGCACAAATGGGAACGGATAACGTTGTGCCTAATATGCTAATTAAGGTTATTCCCAAGGGATTTAAGGGGCTTATCGCAGTTTTGGTATTGTCTGCAAGTATGTCAACGTTAGCATCTGTTTCTCTTTCGTCTTCATCAGTGCTTGCAATAGACCTTTATAAAGGTGCAATAAATAAAAAAGCAGATGATAAAAAAGTTACGCTTTTAATGAGAATTGCTTGTCTATTATTTGTTGCAATTTCAGTTGTTATTGCTTTACTCAATAATAAATATAAAATTTCTGCAATCGCTTACCTTATGGGGTTGTCTTGGGGAACGCTTTCAGGTTGTTTCTTTGGACCTTTCGTATTAGGATTATACAATAAGAAATTGACAAAAGCTTCTGCTATTGCGTCAGTGATCAGCGGATTAGTTTTAACTTGTGTTTTGCTTATTGTTTTCGGTGGTAGCAGTGTAGGATTTGGTGCCGGCTTTGGCAAGATAATAAAAGCAGGTGTTAATTATTCACCACTTATCGGTGTGATTTGTATGATAGCATCTATAATTATTTCATTAGTTGTTTCATTGTTTACTCAAAAGCCTGAAGAAAAAATAATTTTCAACGCATTTGATAAAGCGCTTGAAAATGAAATAAAATAGTGATATTATTAAATAGTTATATATTATTAGGAGTATTTAGAAAATGATTTGGTCTAAGGAAGAAACTCTATCAAGAAAAGAGATACAAGCAATTCAACTTGAAAGATTACAAGAAACGGTTAATAGGGTTTATAACAACGTTCCTGCTTATAAAGCAAAAATGGATGCGGTTAAACTAAAACCGGAAGATATCAAGACGTTAAAAGATTTATCAAAACTTCCTTTCGTAACTAAACAAGATATGAGAGATACGTATCCGTTTGGTTTGTTTGCATGTGATAAAAGTAAACTTGTACGTATTCACGCATCAAGTGGTACGACCGGTAAGCCAACGGTTGTTGGATACACGAAGAACGATTTGAAAGTTTGGACGGAGTGCGTTTCACGTATTGCATGTATGGGTGGCGCAACCGAAAATGATATAGCTCAAATATGTTTTGGATACGGAATGTTTACAGGTGCTTTAGGCTTGCACTACGGTCTTGAAAATATCGGTGCAACGATTATTCCGTCTTCAACGGGTAATTCTGAAAAACAAATCATGTACATGAAAGATTTTGAAACTTCACTTTTGGTTGCAACTCCTTCGTATGCATTAAGACTTGCCGAAGTAGCAAGAGAAATGGGAATTGATCCGAAGAAAGACTTAAAAGTTAAAATAGGATTGCTCGGAAGTGAAATGCTTACCGATTCAATGCGTGCGGAAATGTACAAATACTGGGGAAGTGATATGCTCGTTACGTCAAATTACGGTATGAGTGAACTGATGGGACCCGGTGTTTCCGGCGAATGCTTAGAATTGAACGGTATGCATATTAACGAAGACTTTTTTATCCCTGAAATCATAGATTCAAAAACGGGTGAAGTATTGCCCGAAGGCGAAAAGGGAGAACTCGTTGTTACTTGCATCAAAAAAGAAGGTATTCCGCTTATCAGATACAGAACGAAAGATATTACGAGATTGTTTTACGAACCGTGTAAGTGTGGTAGAACAACTTGCAGAATGGAAAATTTATCCGGTAGAGCTGACGATATGCTTAAAATTCGTGGCGTAAACGTATTCCCGAGTCAAATTGAAGAAGTTGTTTTAAGCTTTAAGGAGTTAGGACCCCATTACGAAATCGTGGTAGAAAAAGAAGGATATTCAGACAAGTTGACGGTAAGGGTAGAATTGTTGCAAAGTACAGATAGTTTTACAGACCTTGATAATTTAAACAAGGCAATCCGTGGAAAATTGAAAATAATGTTAGGACTTGATGCAAAGGTACAATTAGAATCCCCTAACACTTTACAACGTTTTGAAGGTAAAGCAAAGAGAGTTAGGGATTTACGTAATAAATAATTTGGAGAAAAATATGGAAAAGAAAATAATGCTCGGTAATGAAGCTATTGCTCGTGGCGTATATGAAGCAGGTGTAAAAGTTTCAAGTGCGTACCCAGGTACACCATCAACCGAAATAAGTGAATTTTTATCTAAATACAACGAGGTTTATACGGAGTGGGCACCTAACGAAAAGGTCGCAGTTGAAGTGGCACTCGGTGCTTCGTTTTCTGATGTCAGAAGTTTAGCGTGTATGAAACACGTAGGCTTGAACGTTGCAAGCGACCCTGTATATACTTTTTCTTATACGGGTGTAAACGGCGGAGCTGTTATCGTCGTTGCAGACGATCCGGGATTAGCTAGTTCTCAAAACGAACAAGATACGAGAATGATAGCAAGGTCAGCGCATATTCCCGTTATTGAACCGTCAGACAGTCAAGAAGCGAAAGATTTTGTTAAAATCGCTTATGAAATTTCGGAAAAATACGATACACCCGTATTTTTAAGAACGAACACAAAGCATCGTTGAATTAAACGATAGAGTTGAAGTAGAAGATAAACCGTATAATAGGGACGTTAAGAAGTTTGTTATGATGCCTGGTTCTGCTATCGGAAGACATTTGGTAGTTGAAGATAGAGAAAACAGATTGCAACAAGACGCTTCTTCTCTATGTATAAATAAGGTTGAATATGGCGATAAAAAAATAGGGTTTATTACAAGTGGTATTTGCTATCAATACGTAAAAGAAGCATTTCCAAATGCAAGTGTATTAAAACTCGGATTAGTAAATCCGTTGCCAAAAAAACTCATAGAAGAATTTGCAAAAAACGTGCAAACAATCTACGTTATAGAAGAGCTTGAACCTGTTATAGAAGAACAAATTAAATCATGGGGTATAAACGTAAAAGGCAAAGAGTTATTCACAAAACAAGGCGAATATAGTTCTAATATGCTTAAAAAAGTAATAAGCGGTAAAGACGATAAAGTATTTGCTAAAAGTGAATCGCCAAATCGTCCACCGATTTTATGCCCTGGTTGTCCACATAGAAGCGTATTTTCAGTATTAAATAAATTAAAAATTCACGCATCAGGCGATATAGGTTGCTATACACTTGGCGCAGTCGCACCACTTTCGGTTATTGATACAACGGTTTGTATGGGTGCAAGTATTTCTATGCTTCACGGTATTGAAAAGGCTAAGGGAAAAGATTATATTAAAAACTGGGTTGCCGTAATAGGTGATTCAACTTTCTTACATACTGGTATCAATTCTCTTGTAAATATGGTTTACAACAAATCAACCGGAACGGTTATTATTTTAGATAATAGAACAACCGGTATGACTGGACATCAGGAACACGCAGGAACTGGTAAAACGTTAAAACAAGAAGAAACGTATGCAATAGATTTTAGAACGCTTTGTTTAGCAATAGGTGTAAAAAACGTAGTAGAAGTAAACGCTTTTGACGTTAAAGAGTTGGAGAAAACAATAAAAGAAAGCGTTAATAACGACGTTTTAACGGTGATTATCGCAAGAGCGCCTTGTGCACTTCTAAAAGGACAAGTATTCCCAAATAAATGTTTAACCGTTAGCGAAAATTGCAAAAAGTGCGGAATGTGTATGAAGATAGGTTGTCCTGCAATAACTAAAAACGAAGACGGAACGATAAATATAGATTCAAGCGCATGCAACGGTTGTGGATTATGCCTAAATTATTGTAAGTTTGATGCAATTAAGAAGGTGGAAAGAGTATGAAAGAAATGAATATTATGGTTGTTGGTGTAGGTGGACAAGGAACACTTCTGACAAGTAGAATTATAGGTAAAACGGCACTTAATTGTGGACTTGACGTAAAGCTTTCTGAAGTACACGGTATGGCACAAAGGGGCGGTAGCGTTGTAACGTTTGTAAGGTTTGGCGAAAAGATTTACGAGCCTGTCGTAGAAGAAGGAAGTGCAGATATGATTATTTCCTTTGAAAAATTAGAAGCAAAAAGATATGCTCATTTCTTGAAAAAAGACGGAATAATTATTGTAAACGACTGCAAAATTGAACCTATGACGGTTGTTATCGGTTCGGCAGAATATCCTAAAAATATTATAGAAGACTTATCAAAAGAACATAAAGTTTATTCAATAGACGGAAAGAAAATCGCAAATGAATTAGGTAATCCAAAGGTTTTAAATTCCGTTGTTTTGGGTTTTGCGGCAAAGTACATAGGTTTTGATAAAAAGGACTGGTTAAATACCGTTGAAATGACTGTTCCTCCAAAAACTATTGAAATAAACACCCAAGCATTTAACAAAGGGTATGGAGAGTAATAAATGATTTGGAATGAAACCAAGGAGTGTATGAGTCGTGACGAAATGACTGCACTTCAAAGTAAAAGATTAGTAAAACTTGTTGATTACGTTTATCATAACGTAGAGTTTTACCGTAAAAAGATGCAATCAAAAGGGTTGCTTCCTTCCGATATTAAGGGCATTGAAGATGTAACGAAATTACCGTTTACAACGAAAGACGATTTAAGGGATAATTATCCTTTCGGCTTGTTCGCTGTTCCTAATTCAGAGATAGTCAGAGTTCACGCTTCAAGCGGTACGACGGGTAAAGCAACGGTCGTTGGTTATACAAGGCGTGATTTAGATATTTGGGCGGAATGCGTTGCAAGATGTTTTACTATGGCTGGAATATCTAAAAATGATATTATGCAAATAGGCTATGGATACGGCTTATTTACAGGTGGTTTAGGTGCTCATTACGGTGCGGAAAAAATAGGTGCTATGGTAGTTCCGCAAAGTACCGGCAATTCTAAAAAACTTATCACAATGATGCTTGATTTCGGTGCAACTGCTATTGCATGCACACCGTCATATTTGCTTCATATTGCAGAAATATTAGAAGAAGAAAATCTTTTAGATAAAGTAAAATTAAAAACGGCAGTTTGCGGTGCAGAACCGTGGACTGATAAAATGAGAATAGAACTTGAAAACAAGTTGCATATTCACGCTCACGACATTTACGGGCTTTCCGAAGTTATGGGACCCGGTGTAGCGTGTGATTGCGAATTTCATAAAGGACTTCACGTTTGTGAAGACCATTTCTATCCTGAAATTATCAATTCCTCTACAATGCAACCTGAAAAGGACAATGTGTTAGGAGAGTTGGTATTTACAACTTTTACAAAGGAAGGGTTGCCTTTAATAAGATACAGAACAAAAGATTTAACTTCTATTGACCATACGAAATGTGAGTGTGGAAGAACAAGTGCAAGAATAGGCAAGTTTAAGGGAAGAGTTGACGATATGCTTATTATTCGTGGAGTAAACGTATTCCCAAGTCAAGTTGAAGCGGCACTTTTAGAAGTTCAAGAGATTTTGCCATACTATATGATTATTGTTGACAGGGTTGACAATCTTGACACTATGGAAATTCAAGTAGAAGTAAACGAGAAATATTTTGCCGACGAAATTAAGGGATTAGAGAGTTTAACAAAGAAAGTGGCACATACAGTTAATCAGGCATTAGGACTAAATGCAAAAATTAAAATTGTAGAACCGCATACGATAGACAGGGCAGACGGAAAAGCCGTTCACGTGATAGATAAGAGAAAACTTTATTAAAGGTGGATTATGAGTAAATTTATTAAATCAAGTCAGTATGAAAAAAGAGTACATTTAAAGCCTATTTGGGAAGGCGATATCGTTTACGACGAATTAGTTACTTTTATAGGAGAAACGTCTTCTGCAACGTTGCTTTTTAACCCCACGGAAGTTCTTTGTGTAAGGGATTTCCACTTTGAAGAAGAATATACCGAAAATGTTGATTTTAAGATTGAAGGTAATAAAATTATAAGACTTAAAGGTTCAAAAATTCCTTACTGGGAAGTAGACGATTTTTACCGTACAGTTTATGACGAAAAAGTTATTCTTCGTTTAACGGAAAAATCCGATCATAAGTTTAATGAACAAAGATATTTAAACTTTGGTGAAGACAGTAGATTTGTTGATAAGCAAATTGCAGTTTCATATAAGTGTAAAAAGGGTAAAGATGTATTTATTCCCGAAGATCAAAGTAAAATTGCAAGCAATTTAATTAAAAAATTAAAGACACAAGATGAAATAAATTATATGGTGTATGGCGATAGCGTTGCAACTGGTTGCAATACGAGCGGATCAAGATTTTTAAACGATTTCGCTCCGCATACGCCTATTTATCCACTTATCATAAAGGAATACATAGAATCTAAGTTTAACGTTAAGTTAAATTATGATAATCAAGCGGTAGGCGGTTGGTTTGCTAAAAAATGTTTAGACAACTGGGATGAAAAAATCAAGGGCAAGAAATACGACTTAATGGTTTTCAGAATAGGTGCAAACGACAGCAGTACCGATCCGAAACTTTGGAAGGAATATATGACTGAAATGGTCAACAGAATATTTACTGATAATCCTGATTGCGTTTTAGTGTTGCAATCTGCGGAAAAGCCGAATCCGGAAAGCGACTGGGTTGTAAACCACGATTTGTGGGAAGGAATTATGAAGGAAATTGCATCAGAGCAAAAGGGTAAAAATATTATTGTTGCACCTTGTTATTCAATGTACGAATGGGCGTTAAGTAGAGGCAAGTTTATGAGAGATATGCTTGCAAATAACGTAAACCATCCAAATGATTTCGGTGTAAGATTACACGCACAAACTGTATTAAAGGTACTACTCGGAAAATATTTCAAAGTTAAATAAAGGAGTTTATTATGATAGCAAAACAATTATCGGTTTTTATTGAGAATAGACAAGGAAGACTTGGCGAAGTCTTAGAAGTGTTAAAAGAAAATAAAGTTAATATTATTTCATTATCTTTGGCAGACACTACTGAATACGGATTATTAAGACTTATCGTAAATAATCCGAAACTAGGTAAAGAAAAACTTTCAGATAATGGTTTTTCAACAATGCTTACTGACGTTTTAGCCGTTAAAATAGCACACAAGTCCGGCAGTTTACAAGGCTTACTTGAATTGCTTTCTAAAAATGGAATAAACATTGAATATATGTACGGTTTATCTATTGACGGAGACGTTGCTTCGGTTGTATTAAAGGCAAACGATTTACAAAAAGCAGACGAGATTTTGTGCAAAAACGGTGCAGAAACTTTATCAAACGAACAGATATTAAATTTCTGATATGTTAATAGATTTTCACACTCATTTATTTCCGGATAAAATTGCGGAAAAAACTATAAGTATGCTTGCTCAAAACACAAATGGAAAAGCATATACTGACGGAACGGCAAACGGATTAATTTCCGCTATGGAAAGGGCTGATGCAGATATTTGCATAAATCTTCCCGTTTTAACAAAGCCTACTCAGTTTGATAGTATTACCGCATTTGCCCTGGATTTAAATGAAAGACAAAAAGATAATAAAAGAAGAATAATTTCTTTTGCAGGCATGCATCCTGCGTGCGACGATATAGAAGGGAAAATGAAATATCTTAAAGACAAAGGTTTTTTAGGAATTAAAATTCACCCGGATTATCAGCAAACGTTTATTAACGACGAGGGATATATTAAAATTCTAAATTGTGCTAAAGAGTACGATTTGATCGTAGTAACTCACGCCGGCGTTGACGATGGATATATCGGCGAGCCTGTTAAATGTCCACCTTCGTTAGCAAGAGAAGTTATTAAAAAAGTAAACTATAACAAGATTGTTTTAGGGCATTATGGCGGACATAAACAATGGCAAGAAGTGTTAGACAATTTGTGTGATTTAGACGTTTATTTTGATACTGCGTTTACTTTTCATGAAATTGAAAAAGATATTTTTTTGAAAATATTAGATAAACACGGTGAAGACAAAATATTATTTGCGTCGGATTGTCCTTGGAGAGATATAGTGGACGATAAAAACATTTTGTTATCATATAATTTAGATAAAAAAGTTTACGATAAAATTTTTTACAAAAACGCATTAAAATTATTAAAAATCGGAGAGTAGTATGTCAATAAATAAGAAGGCATTTTCACTTGGAAACAAGCGTTCGGTTATTCGTGAAATATTTGAATACAGCAAGTTAAGAGCAAAAGAAATAGGGAAAGATAAAGTTTACGATTTTAGTTTGGGAAATCCGAGTGTTAAGCCACCAAAAGAAGTTACCAAAACAATTTGTAAGTTGTTAAAAAAAGAAGACGCAACGCTTTTACACGGATACACTTCTGCACAAGGGGCTCTAAATGTAAGAAAAACTATTGCGCAAAATATCCATTTAAGGTTTAATACAAAACTTAACCAAAACAATATATCTATGACTTGTGGTGCGGCAGCATCGTTAACTATTTCACTCAAAGCACTTTTTAATAAAGGTGACGAGTGTATTGTTTTTGCCCCTTTCTTTACAGAATACAGAGTATTTGTGGAAAATGCTGGTGGTAAAATTGTAATTTCAAAGCCACAAGAAGAAACTTTCCAAATTAACTTAAAAGATTTTGAAAGCAAGATAACGAGAAAAACAAAGGCTGTTATTATTAATTCTCCAAATACTCCGAGCGGTGTCGTTTATACCGAACAAACTATAAAAAGCGTTTGTAAAATCTTAAATAAAAAATCAAAAGAATACAATAAACCTATTTATTTAATTTCCGACGAACCATATAGAGAACTCGTATATGACGGAATTGAAGTTCCTTATATAATGAATTATTATAAAAATTCTCTCGTTTGTTATTCTTATTCTAAGGCGTTGTCTTTACCTGGCGAAAGAATAGGATATATAGCGGTTAATCCAAAAATGGAAAAATCAAAAGAAACTTATCTTGCAGTTTGCGGTGCGGGAAGGTCTTTAGGGTACGTTTGTGCGCCGTCGCTTTTCCAACAAGTAATAAAAAACTGCATTAACGCAAAGGTTGATATAAATATATACAAGCAAAACAGAGATATTCTTTATAACAATTTGACAAAAATGGGGTATCAATGCGTTAAACCTGACGGAGCGTTTTATTTATTTGTAAAAGCTCTGGAAAAAGATGCTTATGCGTTTTTTGAAAAAGCAAAGAAACACGAATTGCTCGTCGTTCCTTGTGATGACTTCGGTGTAAAGGGATACGTTAGAATAGCATACTGTGTAGATAAAAAGAGAATTGTCAATTCGCTTCCTGCTTTTGAGAAGTTAATTAAAGAGTATAAAAAGTAAAAAATATCAAAAAAAACATAAAATAGCATAAAATCTTACGGTTTTATGTTATTTTTTTTTATTTTTAGCCTATAATTTGTTGATTAAAAAAAATAATTATGATAAAATAATTAAGCATAAAATACACACCCGAGCTATTTTCGTGCTTTCGTGTCTTCAAAAATCTATTAAATTGAAGATGTTGCACGGCTAAAAAATATCGGGGAGGAAAACGGAGGAAAATTTTATGGCAGTTATTTCAATGAAACAACTCCTTGAAACGGGAGTACACTTTGGTCACCAAACAAGACGTTGGAATCCAAAAATGAAAAAGTACATCTATGGTGAAAGAAACGGTATTCATATCGTTAACTTAGAACAAACCGTAGACCTTATTGAAAACGACGTTTATCCATTTATCGTAAACGAAGTTAAGAAAGGCAAGTCAATACTTTTCGTAGGAACAAAGAAACAAGCTCAAGATGCTATCAAAGAAGAAGCAGAGCGTTGTGGTCAATACTACATCAATTCAAGATGGTTAGGTGGCACACTTACAAACTTTAAGACGATTCGTTCAAGAATTGAAAGATTAAACAAGCTCAACAATATGGAAAAGATGGGCGAGTTTGATTTGCTTCCAAAGAA
>JAKSOS010000034.1 GCA_024405475.1 Clostridia bacterium | reverse complement strand
TGTATCTATTCTCTCTCCCTTTATTTTTTTATACGCTTTATCTTGTGAAAAATCTCTTTTTTCGTTATATTCACCGCCTAACGCTTCTATTGAAAATCTCAATTCTTCAAAGTCGGCATATCCTATTTTGCTGTCTTTTATTGCTTGCATTAAAAACGGCAACGCCCTGTCGTCCCCATACTTAACAATTAAAGAAGCATAAAAAGGAATCTTGTTTTGATGTTTAACAAATTCTTCTATAAGCAAATTAAACACTCTATCGTCATTTTTTTTATTTGATAGTATTTCAAGCAATCTCTCTTTCTTTTCTTCAGACACTTCGTTATAATTTAACAACACGTCTTCTTTTACTCTTTCACAATCCTTGCTTAAAAACTCAACTGCAAGTTCGGAAATGGTTTCCGGATAATCGTAAATAGCAAATTCAAGATATCTTTTATAAGGTATTTCTTCACCCACCTCAGAAATAAAATTCATTAAATATGCAATGTATTCTTCTCCGTAATCTTTATTTAACTCGTTGATTATTTCTTTTGCTTCACTCTTTTTGTCTACTATTGCTTCGCATAAAAAATCTGAAACCGAAACTTTATCTTCCAAATGTTCTTTTAAACATTCTAAAAGTTGTGCCATTGAATACTGCCTATAAAAAGTGTTAGGGGTTTTATTATCTAACTCTTTTAATTTTTCATCTCCGAATTTTTCATACATCTTCGGCATTTCATTTTCAATTTCTTCAGGCTTTATTTTGCCTATATTTTTATAAACGTAATCGCTAATGTACTTATCAAACAACTCGTCTATATCAATTATTTTTATCATTGTTTTTCTCCTTTTATTAAAGAAATCAACGGCTCAATTTTTTCTTTTTCTACGTTGAATATAACGCAAACTTGCTCTATATCGCTTAGTATATCTATTTCGGAAATAGCCAAAGCAATCGCTGATATTTGCTCTACCGAATACCCGCTCTTTTCTATCTCGGTACGATATTTTGAATAAAGAGTATTTATTGAAAACGCTATTTTATCTATGTCTTCTATACCGAAGAAAACCGTTTTTACCACACATAAAGAATAGGCAAACAGATAGGTTTTATCTCCCTTTTCGCCTTCACAAAGAAGTTTTCTCGGCTTAACCTTTATATAAAAGTCTCCATTTAAAACTCCGAATCTTTCTTTACTTCCTTCGGCAATTAAATTATATACAATTAGTTTTTTTATCTCCAACAAAACGCTATTAGACATTAAAGCTTCTTTGAAAATATTTTTAACTTCCGTGCATTTTATCGTTGAAAAGTTAAGTTGCGAAAAAGATATTGTCGTAAGTATTATCGTGCATTTTTTTGCAGTTTGAAGATTATCTGAAAACAGTCCCCATCTTAAAATATCTTTATTCTCTTTTTTGTTTAATAATTCAAAGTTTCCGTCCGCAATTTTTTTAATTATCTTCTTGTTTTTTGTCTCTATATATTCGGGAATCTTCTTTTCATATTTAAGCGGAAGAGATAAAACAGCGTCGTCTTTATCTTCAATTATGCCATCAATCAATTTAGAATAATATTCAAACATTTTGTCCTTTGGATTAAGTAATCTGCAAATATGAATCTGCTCTTTTGCACCTTTCATATCACCTAAATTGATAAGACAAATCACGTAATAAAATCTCATAAAAAGTTTACAGTCTTTATCTTGTAAAATCTTTTCCAAAAGTTTTTTTACCGTTAAATTATCTCCTTGATCCATAGCGCAATTTACAAGCCTTACGTCATCTATCACGCCGTTGCTTTTGCAATCTAACGCTTTTTCATAATAATACAAACTTTTATCGCTATTCTTCTTCTCTTTATAAATAGAAGAAAGCAAACAAAAAGCAACCGAATTATCGCCAAACTTTAACAAACTTTCTTTGCAGGTTTCAATCGCCTTTTCGTCTTTTTTTACCATATAAAACGAATATGCTAAATCGCCGTAATCTTCCAAAGAATAAAACTGTTTGGGAATCTCGTCAAATAACGTTATCGCTATATCAAAATTAAAAGACGATACCGCCTTCTTTGCATTGTCAAGTTTATACGAATAATCCGCCCTACTATACGGATACGCTATAAAATAAGCTTCTCTTGGAGTTGCTAAACTTTTTATAGTTTCCAAAAAATCTTCGTCCGGTTCTTCGGCTATTTCAAGCTTGTTCTTATTAAAAAGCTTACGAATATAAAAACTCATTGCAACGTAGTTGTCCATAGCGTAAAAGTTTCTTATAATTTCTTTATACCCTTCGCTATCTCTTAACGATGGCGCTACTTCTAAAAACCTAAACCAGTATTCGTTTGATATTTCCTTTAGGTTTAACTGACTATAAACAGATGCAATATCTTTTAATATATCTGCGTTATATGGCTCCATATCTAACGCAGAAAATAAAAGCCCCAACGCCTCTTCTTTTTCGCCGTTATTTATCTTTTCTTCTGCTCTTTTAAGGCATATATCTGCCGTTTTTTCAAATCGTACAACCTTTTCCATCTTAAAACAACTTGTCTATATCTTCTTTTGTAAACTCGTACTCGCTATTGCAAAACTCACAGGTAACCTTGATTTTCCCTTGCTCATTTATTATATCTCTCGCTTCTTTTTCGCCAAGCGATATAAGAGTACTTTCAACCCTTTCTCTACTACACAAACATTTATACGAAGGATAATATTTATCGTATTTTTCAACGTCAAAATAGTCTTTTAACAACTTTTCAATTCCGTCTTGCTCTATTATCGTTGAAACCTTCGTAAAGTTTTTCATCACTTCTTCTGCTTTGATTAAATTTTTTTCTTCCGCATAAGGCAAAGGTTGAATAATTACTCCGCCTGCTCCGACGCACCTTCCGTCAGTTCCTATTTTAACGCCTACGGCAATAGCAGTCGGTTGTTGTTCGCTATACGCAAAATATGCCGTGAAATCTTGTGCAATCTCTCCGCTGACAAGCTCTGCGCTACCCGAATAAGGATCTTTTAATCCCATGCTTTTTATTACTGTTATTCTTCCCTTCGTGCCTACTGCTCCCGAAACGTCAAGCTTGCCGTTTGGCTTTAACGGAATATCTACAAAAGGATTGTCAACCGACCCACGCATATTTAGTTTTCCGTTACCGCAAACTGTTATTTTCCCCAAAGGTCCATTACCTTTTACCACTACCGAAAGTTTCTCACTATCGCTTTTAAGCCCACTCGCCATAAAAGTGCTTATAGTCATTGTCCTTCCAAGCGCCACCGCCGAAACGGGCGTTAATTTATGAATTTTTATCGCTTCGTTTACCATATCCGTTGTATCTAATACAGACAAAGACAACTGATTATCGTATATAAGCGTTTTGTATAATTTATCCATTTTTTCTATTGCCTTTTTGAAAGCTCTTTCTTAGCCTTTTCTATTCTCTTTAATCTCTCTATCTCTTCTTTTTCGTCGGTGCTTTCGCCGTTAAATTCCTTTTTATGTTCTTCTATATATTTTTCGTTATCTTCTTTAAGCATTTGCTTGCTTTGTTCAAGCTTCATAATATCGTTTCTGTTAAATACTTGTGGCAATTCTTCTAATTTTAACTCTTCGTCAGTTATAGGCTTTATAGGACGTGACGTAAGCGTAGATTTTGAGTATTCCACTTGACCTTTATATTGCTTAAACGTCTTTGAATCGCTATCTTTAACTTTTTCGTATATACCCCTATTCTTCTTTGCTCCACTAACTTTATCGTTGATAAACTTATCGTAAGACCATTGACAAAAATCTGTCCATACAAGTAGAAATAAAGATACGCCGAATAAAACGCAAGAAGGTAAACCGAGTACGGTAAAAAAACCACCCATTAAAGTTAATGCAACAGGTATTAATCCCAAAACGACAAAAAATATATTTTGTGGCAAAAGACCTATCGTAAACAAAAAGGAGTTTTTAATTAAATCTTTAATTTTTAATTCGTAAGTAGTAGTCATCGTTATCATGTGCAAAGTCATAAACGAATAAAAAATCAAAATCATATACGACATTACCTTTGAAACTTGATACAACCACTTATTCTTTACTCCGTTTGCGATATTTAAATTCGCTAAGTTTATAAATAAAACCGTAACGTAAAATACTACTGAAAAAAGCAATGCGATGATTATCATCTTTTTGATATTTACTTTAACACCGTGCCAAAAATCGTTTGAAATAAAAACGCCTTCTTGCCAAACCATATTCCTGATGATATACGCTCCACCCGATATGCCGATAAATGCTATTATCAGTACGATAGGCATAAGTGCAAAAAATGACGAGTTAAGGTTAAATGTTATACTTTCGTTTATTCCGACAAGAGAGTACGGTGCTTGATAGCCTATTCCGAATACTTGATTAAAAGGATAATACGTTCCCATATTTATTTCGGCTAACCACTTTATAACAAAAAGTGCAATGAGTGGAATAAAAAATAAAAGCATTATTAAGTTTATCAAAACGAGTTTCCAAAACTTACTCTTAAATATATCCCAAAACAACTCCCACCTGTTTGATGGAAGCGATGCTCTTGCATAGCCTTCGGATTTTTCAGAACCTATTAAAATTCTGCTTATCAAACCACCCTTTTTCTTTGCCATTATTCTCTCTCCGTTTTTTGCTTAAAATTTTCCATTTTACCTTATTATATAGTTTATACTAATTTTAAATATTTTACAAACAAAAACGCCCCATTACTTGAAAAAAACTTTACTTTTATATATATATTTGATAAAATAGTAAAAAAATATTTACGAGGATTCATTTATGAAAAAATACAATTTAGCAGTTGTTGGCGCAACAGGCATGGTTGGAAACAAGTTTTTACAAGTTTTAGAAGAAAGAAAACTCCCTATTGAAAATTATTATCTCTTTGCTTCAAGCAAGTCTGCAGGCAAAGTTATTAACTTCATGGGTAAGCCACATACTGTTATTGAATTAAAAAAAGAAAATATTATTGACAAGAAAATTGATATCGCACTTTTCTCTGCCGGTGGCGACGTAAGTAAGGAATTCGCTCCTATATTTCAAAAACAAGGCACGCTCGTTATTGATAATTCAAGTGCTTGGAGAAGAGATGAAAACGTACCGCTCGTCGTTCCAGAATGTAACGCAAACGATATCTTAAATCATAAGAATATTATAGCAAACCCTAACTGCTCAACAATTCAAGCAGTCGTTGCATTAAAACCTTTGCACGAGGCTTTTAAGATTAAACGTGTAGTTTACTCTACGTACCAAGCAGTTTCAGGTGCAGGCGTTAAAGGTTTTAACGACTTGAAAGGCGGAATTTGCGGAGAAAAACCTCAAAAATTCCCATATCCTATTTTTGGCAACTGCTTGCCTCATATTGACGTTTTCCTTGACAACGGATACACCAAAGAAGAAGATAAAATGATTTTTGAAACAAAGAAAATCTTAAACGACTGGGATCTTAAAATTACTGCTACTTGCGTTCGTGTTCCGGTTTATTACGGTCATAGCGAATCTATCAACGTTGAATTTGAAAAACCTTGTACCGTTGAACAAGTTAAAGAAGTTTTAGCAAAGACAGAAGGAATCGTTATTCAAGACGACGGCAAAAACCTTATCTACCCTATGCCACTCACGGCAGAAAACAAAGACGAAGTTTTCGTTGGTAGAATCAGAAAGGACGATACTGTTGAATCAGGCGTTAACCTTTGGGTTGTTGCTGACAATATCAGAAAAGGCGCAGCTACTAATGCAGTTCAAATCGCTCAAAAGGCTATTGAACTTGACGCTGTTAAAGATCAGTTTAATAAATAATTTTTTTGGTGATTAAATGAATAAAATTATCTTTAAGGGTACTTGCACCGCTGCAATTACCCCATTTACAAAAGACGGAATTGATTACGACACTCTTGCACGCCAAATTGAATATCAAATATCAAACGGCATTGAAGCTCTTTGTATTTTAGGCACGACTGGCGAAGCCCCCACTATTACCGAAGAAGAATATGATAGAATTGCCAAATTCTCCTATGATAAAATCGCAGGCAGAGTTAAGTTTATTTTGGGTTCGGGAAGTAATTGTACTAAAAAAGCCATTGAAAAAAGTCAATTCGCTCAAAAAGTAGGTGCTGACGGACTTTTGGTCGTAACCCCCTACTATAATAAGTGTACTCAAAAAGGATTAGTTAAATATTATAACGATATTTGCAACAACGTTGATATTCCCGTTTTATGCTACAACGTTCCCGCAAGAACGGGCGTTAACATTCTCCCTACTACTATGGAAGAAATTGCAGAAAACAAAAATATCGGCGGTATTAAAGAAGCTTGCGGTAATATGGAACAAATTTGTGAAACGGCAAGACTTATTCGTGGAAAAACTGCTCTATATTCGGGCGACGACAACTTAAATCTTGCAATGCTTTCTATCGGTTCTATGGGTTTAATCTCCGTCGCTTCAAACGTTTTACCTAAGGAAGTTTCACAAGTTGCTCAACTTTTCTTTGCAGGTAAAAATATGGAAGCAACTATTTTACAAGAAAAATTGTTGCCTTTAATTGACCAACTATTTACCGAAGTCAACCCTATCCCTGTTAAAAAGGCTATGAGTTTAATAGGTCTTGGCGAAAATATAGTTCGTGCCCCGTTAACAGAATTAGAAGAAGAACATTGTTTAACACTTATTAAAGCGTTATCAGACTTGGGTATCAAAATAAAGGAGTAATATGATTAAAATTATTATTGGTGGTGCACTCGGTAAAATGGGTAAAAAAGTTTTTGATAGGTTATCTTTATCAAGCGACTTAAAACCTGTTTGCGGTGTTGATATTAAAGAAGATTTTTCTAACCCCGACTTCCCTATTTATTCTTCTTATAACGAAATAAAAGAAGACGCTGATGCGTTGATTGATTTTTCTTCTCCGAAAGCGTTAAATAGCATTTTAGAGTACATAACGAAAAATAAAATCCCTTCCGTACTTTGTGCAACGGGATACACCGACGAACAAGAGGAAATGGTAAAAAAAGCATCTGAAAACGTTGCAATTTTCAGGTCCGCAAATATGTCGCTCGGAGTAAACGTTTTAATTAAAGCCGTTAAAGAAGTTGCTAAATCGCTTTTGGGCTTTGATATTGAAATTATTGAAAAACATCACAATCAAAAGGTTGACGCTCCCAGCGGAACGGCACTTATGATTGCAGATGCAATTAAAACTGTTGACAACAATAAATACCTTGTAAACGGCAGAAACGGAATCGTAGGCAAAAGAAATGCTGATGAAATAGGTATTCACTCTATTAGGGGCGGAAATATCGTCGGCGAACATCAAGTTATATTCGCAGGTGAAAACGAAACGATTACTCTCACCCACGAAGCAACCGACCGTAGCATTTTCGCTGTCGGTGCAGAAAAAGCAGTAAGATATATAACAACAAAAAATAAAGGTCTTTTTGATTACAACGACCTTTTAGAAGACAAATAATGATAGAACAATTAAAACAAGTTATTTCCGATATAAGAAACGGAAATAATTTAGGTGAAAAAATAACTCTCGTAGGTGCGACAAAAACCGTTGACGTTGACACTATCAATTTAGCCGTTGAAAACGGTATGAAAGTTGTTGCCGAAAATAAAGTTCAAGAGTTCAGAGAAAAGACAAGCCTTATTAAAAACGCAGAACAGCAATTTATAGGACACCTTCAAACAAATAAGGTTAAATATTTAGTTGGCAACGTTTCTCTTATTCAGTCGGTAGATTCTTTGCATTTAGCGAACGAAATATCTAATCAGGCAAAAAAGAAAAACGTCGTTCAAAATATTCTCGTTGAAGTTAACGTCGGTGGCGAAATATCTAAAAGCGGAATAAACTTTGATAACGCCATAGATTTTATTGACGAATTAAATAAAATACCAAACGTTAAAACTGTTGGACGTATGGCAATGCTTCCCCACTCGGACAATAAAGACTTATTAAAATCACTTTGCGTTAAAATGAGAAATCTTTACGATACCGAATTAAAAAAGGGATTGCCTTTTAAGTTCCTTTCTATAGGTATGAGCGACGACTATAAAATCGCTATAAATAACGGTAGCAATATGATAAGAATAGGAAGTCTTATCTTCGGAAAAAGAAATTATGGAGAAAATAAATGAGTGTTTTTGATTTATTCGGAAAAAACGAAAGAAAAAATAACAAACCAAACAGCAGTACGGAACTTTTCAGAGATAACAATCAGACAAGTTCTAATATCGGCGGACCTGTTTCAGTTTTTAACCCCGATTCGCTTGATTGCGTAGCTGATATTATTGATACTTTAAGATTAGGTAAATCTGCCGTCGTTCACTTAAACGCATTAAAACCAGATACCGCCCTTCGCATTATGGACTATCTTTCAGGTGCAGTTTATTCACTCGGCGGTGGTGTTTACGAAATGGAAAAAAATATATATATGTTCTCTCCGTCAGGCGTAGAATTGCACTAATTTTTTTATTTAATTTAAAAATTAAAAGTCCAAGTAAAAGCTTGGACTTTTTTGTTTTTATTTATTAAATCAATCCCCACGTCAACCAAACAAATAACGCTCCACCGAAAACTGCTACCATAGTGAACGGCACGCCTATTTTAAGGAAGGAAGACGTTTTTACTTCTAACCCTTCTTTTTGCAAAATACCTATACCCACAACGTTTGCAGATGCTCCGACAGGTGTTAAGTTTCCGCCGAGTGTAGCGCCTATTAACAGCCCAAAATAAAGTAAGTATGAGTATTTTGCCATTTCACCAACCGCTATTGTGGCAACTACCGGAAGCATTGTTGCTACGTACGGAATATTGTCTATTACGGCAGAAAACAATACTGAACCGAAAACGATTAAGAAATACAATAAGAATATATTTTTTCCACCTACCTTACTAAATAACTTGCCTATATCGTTAATTATTCCACACTTTTCTACGCAAGCAATTATTATAAATAAAAATATTAAAAATAAAATCGTTTTATAATCTATTGAATCTATTGCCGTCTTTATTGCCCTACTCTTAAATCTTATTACGTAGTAAATTAAACCTATAACGCCTATTCCTACGCATATTAAACCGTTTGTTAAATCAGGTTTATTCGGTATAAACGATACGGCAACAAGTAATACGATATTTAATAAAAGCAATACCGATGGTACTACCGAAGAAACGGTTATGTTTTCAGAATTATATATAAGTTTTTTATTGTCTTTTCTAAACACGTATATCAAAATAGGAATCGTAAGAATTGCGCCTATTTCTACTGCCCAAAATATGGATAATCTTCCGTTTATAAAGAAGAAATCAAAAAAACTCATATCTGCAAACTTGCTTGACGCAAGCATTATAGAAGTTGTATCTCCTACAAGCGTTGCAGCGCCTTGAAGATTAGAAGATACCGCAATGGAAATTATTACCGGTATAGGAGAAACGCCTATCTTTTTTGCTACTGATAATCCTATGGGCGCAAGCATTAAAACGGTTGCTACGTTATCAATAAACGCCGATATTATTCCGCTTAAAACCGACAACAATACCAAAGCAAAAAGAGAATTAGGTATTTTTGAAATCAACTTGTCCGATAACCTATTCGGCATGTTTGAATCGGAAAATAGTCCTACCGTTATCATTATTCCAAACAGCATTAAAACAACGTTATAATCAATACTTAAAGCTACTTCTCTAAACGTTATTTTTTTGAATATAAGACAAGAGACGGCACATATTACTGCACTTATCATCGTTATCAGAGTTTTCCTTTTAGGAACCCATATAATCATTATATAAGTGAGTATGAATAATGCCAAAATAAAAAATTTCATATATACTCCAAAAA
>JAKSOS010000033.1 GCA_024405475.1 Clostridia bacterium | reverse complement strand
TTAAGGGGAGTTTTAATACCGACGTATATTCTTTCGGCAACTACTTGCGTGTTAAAAAAGCTTTAACTAACGTTTTAAGCAAAGAAGGTTCTGCAATGGTTGTTAAAAGAGTTTTAGAAGAATTACAGCTTAATTGCTATAATTTATCTAAAAGCAGTTTAGCACCGTCTTTATTTGATTTAATCGTGCAGTTGAAAAGTGCAAACGTGACTCCTCAATTATTGCAAATCGCAAGCGAAAAAAATACGGGCATTTTAAAAGACAAGCTTCAAGATTTTGCGCTTGTATTTTCGGCGTACGAAAAATATTTGCAAGAAAATAAGTTAGAAGACCAAAGCTCTGCTTTTAATTATTTGCCGAGTATTTTAGAAAATTCAAACGAAATAAAAAATGCCGACGTTTATTTAATAGGTTATACAGGTTTCACAATCGCTATGAGAGAGTGCGTAAATATACTATTAAAAAATGCAAAATCCGTTGTCGCAATTTTGCCGAGTGGAAATAATAAACAGGCGTTTGTAAACGAGTCGCCGTTAATAATTGAAAACCTTTGCAAAAATAATAATATTGATTATACAAAAACTTTTGTTAACAGCGATTATAACGAATCTTCAAAAAGAATCGTTGAAGGATTATTCAGTGCAAAAACTTTTAAGGATAAAGTTAGCGCTAAAAACGTTTACGTATCTTCTGAAAAATCTATCAATAAAGAAATTGAACACGTCGCTTCAATAATAAAATCTTCGGTTATGCAAAAGGGCTTAAAGTATAAGGATTTTACTCTTGTCGTTTCCGATATGGATACGTATAAATCAGCAATTAAAAGGGAGTTTAATTGCTACGATATTCCTTTCTTTATTGACGAAAGAAAACAAAGCATTTCCCACCCGTTAATTGAACTGATAAGAGCCTATATAAATATTTTCAAAAAAGGATTAAACAAAAAAACATTTATTGAATTTGCAAAGAATCCGTTAGTTAGTAGCGAAAAGAGTTTTTCCGACAACCTTGTAAATTATTTATATAAATACAATATAGATTACTCAAGATTAAAGCAATCTTTTACTTTGCCTATTGAAGACGAAAGCCTTTTACTTAAATTTGAAGAAAAGAGAAAAGAAATCGTTTCTTTGATTACAAAATTTGACGTTAAGATTTTATTAGAAAAACTTTGCGTTAAAGAAAAAATTGCGGAAAACTCTGCTACGTTGGAAAAGTTAAACGCCATAGACGAAAAGGCGATTAACGAACAAATCTATGATGCCGTTGTCAAAATAATTGACGAAATGCAAAACATTTTAGGGGATAAGAAAATTTCTCCGTTAGAATACGGTAGAATATTTGAAAGCGGTATTTCGGCATTAGAATTGTCAATTATTCCACAATATAACGACGCTGTGTTCGTAGGGGATTTTAAGGAGGCAGGCTTAAATAAAGCAAAAAATATTTTCGTTGTCGGATTGACTTCTTCCGTTCCGAAAGTGAAAAACGATATCGCACTTTTATCTGACGACGATATAGATAAATTGTCAAATATTCAACTTTTGATAGAGCCAAAAATAAATATCGTAAATCACAGAGTAAGAGAAGAAACGATACTCGGAATTTGTGCGTTTAGCGATAATTTATATTTATCTTATCCTGTTTCAGATTACAGCGGAAAGAAGAACGGCAAGAGTGAAATTTTAACTTATATTGAAAACAATTTTGAGTGTTTGTCTTTTCCGCAACCCGAAAAATATTTGACAAAAAAACAAGGTTTAAAAAACTTTGCTATAAACTGCGGTTTGTTTTACGACGGAAAGATAAAAGACTTTTCGGAAGGGGCTTCTTTTTACAGCGCCGTAGAAAAAAGCGAAACGAAAAAAATTATTGAATATTCTAAACGAAACGTAAAAACTAATTTAACTTGCGAAAATAAATCTTTAATAGGCGACGTAGTATCTCCGACTGCGATAGAAGATTTTTATTCCTGTCCGTATAAGTTTTTTATTTCAAGAGTGCTTAAAGTTTGTGAAAGAGAAGACGGAAAAGTGGACCCGTTAAAGGTGGGAAACGTTTCTCACGAAATATTCAAATGCTTTGTTCCGAGAGTAAAGGAAATTGATAAAAACAACGAACAAAATTCTTTTGAAAAACTTTTTTCGGATTGCGTAAACAACGTGCTTTCAAGAAATAAATACGTGGGGATAAAATCAGACGAAGAAGCAACGAATCAAATCGGTTTGTTGATTTCGGAGTGTAAAAAATATTGCTATAATTTTTACAAGTGGGATTGCCGTTCAAAGTTCAAAACGGATAGTAAGCACACAGAACTTCGCTTTAATAATGACAATAAAGATTATCCTGCTATTCCTATCTTAAACGGAAAAAGGAGAATAGAAGGCACGATAGACAGAGTTGATACTTTTGAAAATTATATCAGAATTATAGATTATAAAACCGGTAAGGTAAAAGACCTTACGAAGAACTTTTTTTCAGGGGTAAAAATTCAGCCGTATTTATACGCAAACGTATTTAAAGATAAGATGCTTGCCGGTGCTTATTATATGCCGATAAACGACGGATTTAAGAGCATTGACGAAAAGGAAAGTTCGTTAGTTTTGGGAAAAACTCTTGATGATGAAATTGCGTTAAGGGCGCAAGATGATGAGTACGATAAAGAAGGCGGTGGAGAGTTTATTCCCGTAAAGGTGGAAAGAGATAAGAAAAAAAGCGTTTGTGATAAAGCTTCTATGGAAGCATTTAAAAAATACGCAATTTCTCTAAGCGAAAATTGTGCTAAGGAAATGACTGAAGGCGTGATTGTGCCTTCTCCCACAGAAGATGCTTGTGAGTATTGTAGTTATAAAGCTCTATGTGGAGATAAGGTGTTAAAAAGAAAAGTAAAAACAGTAAAAGACCAAACGATCGTAGATTACATTAAAGAGGATAAATAATGCCAGAGTTAAAACCAGAGCAAAAAGAAGCTATACAATTTAATGAAGGAAACATTTTAGTTTCGGCTTCGGCAGGAAGCGGAAAAACTTTCGTTATGATAGAAAGAGCAATCAGGCTTATTGCTGAAGGAAAGGCTACGGTTAAAGAAATTTTGGCAGTGACGTTTACTGATGCCGCAGCAACTCAAATGCAAGAGAGAATAAGAAAAGCATTGATTGAAAAAATAGGCGAAGGAAAGACTGAATTAGAAAAAGAAATAAACGAATTGTATAATGCAGACATATCAACGCTTCACGCTTTTTGCTTAAAAATTATAAAGAAATATTGTTTTGTGATAGGCAAATCGCCGGACTTTGCTATTTGCGAAGAAGACAACGCAACGATATTAAAAAATCAGAGTATAGAAAAACTTTTTAAGGAGTGTTATACTAACGGCGAAAAAGAAGTTCTTTCACTTTTAGAAAAATTCAAGCAAAACAGAAAAGACGAAAAATTAAAGGAAATTATTTTAAAAATTTACGACTATGCTTGTACCGAAAAAGAGCCATTTTCCTTTTTAGAAAAAACGCTTAATAATTATACTTTGGAAGGTCTAAAAAAGACAAAAGAAGAATTATACGATATTTATTTTTCGCAATTAAAAGAAATTCAAAAAGATTTGGAGAAATTCTTTAACGTAAAAGAAATTGAAGAAATAAAAGCCAAAGAATTTTTGCAAGAATTGTATGATAACGTAACGAAGGCGTTAAGCGAAGGATTATATACTAACGTATCCCTAAAAGATTTCACTATAAGAGCGCCTGGAAAAGTAAACACTGATAATCAGCTGATAGTAAAAGAAGAAATTGTAAAATTAAGAGATAGTGCAAAAAAAATAATTGATACATTACACAAAACTTTTACCGATAGAGAAAACGATTTAAAAATTCAAAACGTTTTATTTTGCGATACGAAAATTATCATTGATTTAGTCAAGAAATTTTCTTTTTATTACGATAAATTAAAAGAAGAAGAAAACGTTTTGGACTTTAACGATTTAGAGCATTGTGCATTAAAAATATTAAACAACGAAGAAGTAAGAAAAGAAATTTCGCTTTCATATAAGTTTATTTTTGTTGATGAATATCAAGACATAAACGGTGTTCAAGAAGAAATAATTTCTTTAATTGCTAACGACAATTTGTTTATGGTGGGGGACGAAAAACAGAGCATTTACGGATTCAGGGGTTGCAGACCTGAGATATTCGTCGGCAAAGAAAAAGATATGCAAGAAAACGGTCAAAAGACCGTAAGATTGAATTATAATTTTCGTTCTGCACAAAACGTTATAAATCTCGTAAACGAGATTTTCGGATTTTGTATGACTAAAGAATTTTTCGGCAAGGATTATAGCGAAACATCCAAACTCATTTCAGGTGGCGGTTATAATACTGAAGCAAAAGGCAGAACGGCTTTGCACTTCTTTGAAGAAAGCGCTCCTGAAATTGAAGAAGGACAAACAGAAAAAAACGAAGAAGAGCCAAGGTTATACGATATTTTAGAAGAGATAAAAAAACCGATTATAGACGAAGCGAGCAACTTGTCGGCGGAGATTCAAAAAATTATTGAAGAAGAACTCGGCAATACTTATTTTGATATAGAAACAAAAACCGAAAAGGTTATAGATTACTCTGACATAATTATTTTATCAAGAGTAAAAAAGAACGATTACATTTCAAAGCTTACGGAAGATTTAATAAGAAGAAACATTCCTATAATTTCTCCGGCGGAAATGAATATTTGCGAATATCCTGAAATAGATTTATTGATAAACTTATTAAAACTTATTGATCAAGCAAATCAAGATATTCCACTCGTAGCGGTTTTAAAAAGCGCAATAGGTAATTTTAGCGAAGAAGATTTATTTAATATTGCGCACGAATATTTTTCGGAAAAAGAAAATAAAGGTTCGTTTATAGATGCGTTTAATTTTTATATCACAACGAAAAATGACGGACTAAAAGAAAGGTTAGTAAACTTTAACGAATATATAAACGGTTTAAGATTTTTATCAGATTATTACGGTGCAAAAAAAATTCTTGAAAAGGTAATTGAAGATTCGGGGATTGAAAACTGTTTGATTGCAGCAAATAACGGAGAATCAAAAATCAAAAGATTAAGAAAGTTTTTGTCTTTGGCAGAAAGTGGTGGAAAAGAAAAATCGGTATCGGAGTTTTTAGAAAAAATTGAAAATGCCGGTAAAGATTTTTGCGTCTTTGAATGCGCAGACGAAAACGCAATTAAAATAGAAACGATACATCACTCAAAGGGATTAGAATACCCTGTCGTTATCGTTTGCGGTCTTGAAAGGGAAAGAAACAGAAGGGCAGAATCCGAAGAAATAATGTTTAGCAGAACTAAAGGTTTTGCCATAAAATACTACGATAAAGAAACGAGAAGATTTCACGATAGAACGATTTTAAGGAGCCTATTAAAAGAGCACGTTAAACAAAGCGATATGAAGGAAGAAATGAGATTGTTTTACGTTGCCACGACTCGTGCAAAATATTCACTCCACCTTTTGTGTGCCGGAAAAGATGAAAGAAAAGAAAAGTTTACGGGTGCAACAAGGTTTATTGATTATATTCCGTCAAGCATCGTTGCTTTGCACGACGGAAGTGATTTCAGTAAACTGAACGCAAGAGACGATATTCCCGCAGATTTAATCGGAACTCCAGATCAAAAACTTGTTGATAAAATAAAAAACAATATTTTATACACCTATCCGTATTTGGAGAATACCAAGTTGCCGTTAAAAAGGACGGTTACCTCCGCTTTGCCCGAAGAAAAAATATACGGCGTAAAAGAATTATTTTCAGAAGAAATTACGGACAACGAAAAAGGAACTATTGCCCATAAAATATTAGAAAACTATGACTTTAAATCAGATGACGATTTATTTATTCAAGTTGAAAAAATGGTAAAGGGCGATATTTTATCCAAGGAAGAAGCGGAAAAGGTAAATATAGAAAAAATTAAAAATGCCATAGACAGTCAAGTTTTTGAAGGCGTTAAAAATAGCGACGTTTATAAAGAAAAGGGATTGATCTGTGAAATAGAAGCAAATAAAATTTTAAATACACAAAGCAACGAAAAGATTTTATTGCAAGGCGTAATAGACTTGCTTTTAATAGATAGCGACGGCGCAAAAATAATAGATTATAAATATTCGGCTTTTGATATGGATACTTTGGAAAAACGTTACAAAAAGCAATTAGAATTATATTCTTTTGCCGTAGAAAATATTTTAAAAATTAAAGTTAAGTCAAAAACGATAGTCAATATTTTAACGGGGAAAGCAAAAGAAATAAAATAAAATTATATATTTGTCAAAATTAAACATATTATTTCGTTATACGACACATTAAATTATTTATTATGTAATAAGAGGTGAGTTTATGACGGAAAAATTTTTTTATGGTTTAGAAAAAATAGAAAGCACTTTTAACGGTGCTTTTTGTTTTTATCTTTCTTTGATATTTATATTTGTTGCTTTTATTTTTTCACTGATAATATCTATAAAACACAAGGGCGATATCAGAAAAAGAGTGTGGTTTGTGTTTTTCTCGTTAGGGATAATAATTATGCAAGTTGCCGAAAACTTAAAGGTTGTTAAAGAGCCTTCTTTTACTATATTTTTAAGTGGAGTTTCGGTTTTTTTTACTGCGATAATAATGACTATTCCAAAAAGAGAAAATAAAATCACAACCGAGCAAAGAGAGTTTATTAAGCGCATTGACGATAAAAAGGCAAAAGAAGAAAGGCTTGTTTGTAAAGAAATAAAAGAAGATAGTATTAAAGAAAACGAAAAAAGCGAGATACAGTTTTCTCACGTAAAAAGCATTATAGAAAGATTAGACAATTTGGGGCTTAATAATTCGGATAAAAAAACTATTCACGACTTAAAGTTAAACATAAGTGAAGCAGAAAGCGGTAATAAGGGAAGAGAAACGAAAGAAAAAATTAACGATGGGCTTTCGGCACTTCTAAAAATTATGGCAAAATACGGTGCGTAAATAAAATAAAAAAGTATTGCAAAGAATATATTTATATGTTAAAATTATATATAAAGGACAAAGACAAATGAAGTTAAGATTCTTTGCAAAAACTATAATTGTAGCATTAGTAAGTTTAATATTTATGTGTATTGCAGGTTGTGGTGGGAAATTCACCATAACTTTTTATGCTAACGGCGGAAATTTGGTTTCAGGCAAGGAAACTCAACGTGTAATCAGCGCAGATGAAATCGTATTTCCGGAGTACGAAAAAACAGGTTATGATTTTGTCGGTTGGAGTAAAGAAAAAGACGATATAAATTCGGACTGTGATATTTATGCCAACTGGACTCCGAAAGTATTTACAATTACTTTTGACGTAGATGAATATATTGCACCTATTGCTATCGCATACGATAGTGAAGTAGGCGCACTTCCGACAGCCGAAAAAGAAGGATTTTATTTTGTTGGTTGGTATTACGATAATAACGGTACTGAAGAAGAATTGCGTGAAGGCGATATTTGGAATATTGCCGAAGACGTAACTGTTTATGCAAAATGGTCTCAGTTGGACAAGGTGTATTCAATAGCATTAGAGAATATTGACCCCGAAAATCCCGAATTGAAAGAGTATATCAATTATAATACCGCATTTATTAAACTGCTTCCGAAAAAGTCAAAAACAGGCTATAACTTTTTAGGCTGGTATCAAAAAGGTGGCGACGAAACCAAGTTGGTATCATCAATAGAAAAAAGAGTGTTTGATGCTAAGGCTTACGTCGCAAAGTGGGAGACTAAAACTTATCAAGTAGAATTCAGAGAATATTTAGGTGGCACGAATTATATACTAAACAAAAAGATGTCAATTAAATATAATGAAACTATTGATAGTCTTCCGAGAACGAAATGGGACTTAAAAGGCTCAACGTTTAACGGGTGGCTTTTAGAAAACGATGGCAGTTTAATCGCAATGTCCGCAGGATTAGCATGGCGTTGGGATTTTGATACCGACGATATTGTCGTTATACGTGATAGCTGGACTAAAAACATTTATACACTTACGTTAGATGCAGATGGATTTAGCGTTGACAATCTATCTTTTAATTTTATTTTTGATACAGAAATAAGTGGACTTCCTGTTTTGACAAAAACCGATACGGTTTACGGCGCAGTTCCGTTTTTAGGCTGGTTTATAGATAATGAAAAGATAGCTGAAAAGTGGATTTACGGCGAAAACAAAACAGCAACTGCAAAATGGGAAACCGAAACGTATAACATATATTATGATACTGAGAAAGAGCCTTCTTCTTTTTATATGGGTACAGTTCCTACGTTAGATATTCCGCAAAAAGAAGGATATGCGTTTGAAGGTTGGTATTTAGACGATTCATATACAACTGCAGTACAGTTTAATAAACCGCTTAACAAAACCGATTTAGAATATACGGGAAGCGAGTACAAAATAAACTTATATGCAAAGTGGAGTTTAACTGAGAGAACGTATATAATAACGTTAGAGAACTCTGATCCGGAGAAGCCGGAGATAAAAGATTATATTAGTCATAATACTCTTTATAAAACGCAATTACCGACGAAGACAAAAACGGGATATAATTTTATAGGTTGGTACGAAAAAGGTGATGATGAAATGAATATAATTTCATCAATAGAAAGTGGAGTATATAAAGAAAAGACGTACGTTGGGAAATGGGAGAATAAAGAATATCAAGTAGAATTTAGAGAGTATATAGATGAAGAAAATTATACTGTTAAAGAAACGGTAGTATTTAAGTATAACGAAGTAATCAGTAGAGAACAAATGCCGATACCTACCGATAGGGAAGGTTGCAAATTTAATGGTTGGAACTTACTTTACAACGGTAATTTAATTTTGTTTTCAGCAGGATTGACGTGGCGTTGGGATACAGATTCAAATGAAACGCTTATTGCAAAAGACAGTTGGAGTAAAAATGCATATACTCTTTTGTTAGATGCTAACGGTGGACAAGTAGATGTCTCTTCGTTTAAGGTTGTTTTTGATACTGAAATAAGTGGTCTTCCTATTCCTACGAAAACAGATGGAGTACGTGGAAAGGTTCCGTTTTTAGGCTGGTTTGTAGGTGATGAAAAGATAGCTGGAAAATGGATTTATACCGAAAACAAAACTGCAACTGCAAAATGGGAAACCGAAACGTATAATATATATTATGATACTGAGACAGAGCCTTCATCTTTCTATATGGGTACAGCGCCTATATTAAAAGTTCCTGAAAAAGACGGATATATATTTGAAGGTTGGTATTTAGATAATTCATTAACAACTGTTGCGCAGTTAGATAAACCACTTAATAAAACCGATTTTGAATATACTGGAAGCGAGTACAAAATAAACTTATATGCAAAGTGGATAAAAAATGAGTATAAAGTTAATTTTGTATTAAAATGGGCGACTTACGTTGATGGGGAATTACAAACGCACTTCGTTACGGTAGACGGAAAAGATACTTACGCACCAACTCAGGTAAAATATGGAGAAACACTCGGTAGTTATTTACCTACCGGTAGCAGAGTTAAGGTGGACGATGCAAATGCGGTATATTTTGCGGGCTGGATATACGTTGTCAACGGCAAATATTATAAAGTTAAGGAAAATACTGTTTTTAGTGATCAAACTTTAACTGGAATAACGGGTAGAGAAATAACTATTTATGCTAATATTGAGAGCATGTGGTCGCCAAGCGCATAAAATATAGATAAAAGTAGAGAAAAAACACTTGTAAAAAGGCATTTTTTGCAGGTGTTTTTTTATTTAAAAAAAATTAAAAAAATATTAAAAAATCTTTGATAAATGCTTGACTTAAAAAAGTCAAAATGTTAATATATATAGGCTACCGTTTTGAAAAGGGCGGTACAAAAGTGTCAAAAAGGCACTAAAAACCTGACCGAAGTCAGGAACACAGTAGATTGACAACTGCATAGATTTAGAAAG
>JAKSOS010000032.1 GCA_024405475.1 Clostridia bacterium | reverse complement strand
TAACTAACAAATAAACAAACTAAAAAAATCTTCAAAAAATGAATAAAAAAAATTTATTAAAACAAACCTAAAAATAAGTCTTTAATTCTTGATTTTTACGCTATTATATTATATAATATATAAGTCAAATACTAGTTTAAATATGAATTGATAAGAGGATATATTATGAAAGTTATTTGTGACGGTTTAGATTTATCAGATGCAGTAATGAAAGTTAGTAAAGCAATGGCAGTTAAAGCGGCAAATATTGTTTTAGAAGGTATTAAACTTACTGCAATAAATGATAGTTTAATTTTAACTGCTACCGATACTGAACTAACTATTGAAAAAACTATTAAAGCAGACGTTTTAATGGAAGGTGAAACAGTTGTAGTTGGTAAATACTTCGTTGATTTTGTAAAAAAACTTGAAAAAGAACAAGTTGAATTATCTCAATTATATGACGGTCAACTTGAAATTAAATATTCTGACTCTGTAAGTGAATTACAAGTTTTTTCTGCAGAAAAGTTTCCTATAATAACTGCTGAAAAAGAAGATAATTCTTTTATATTATCAGTTAAAGAATTTAAGGATTTAGTTGAAAAATCAACTCTCGCATGTTCTACTGACGATAGCAGACCTATACTTAAAGGTTGTTTATTTGAAATAAATAAAGGAGAATTAACAATCGTTGCTTTAGACGGATTCAGAATGTCAGTAATAAAAAAGCAAATAAAAGGTACCGGAGAATTTAACGCAATAATACCTTCAAGAACGTTAAATGAAATAAACCGTTTAATTGAAAGTGAAGAAGAAGATATAAAAGTATGTTTACAACAAAATAATCTTTACGTAAAAGTAAATAATACTATAATTTATTCAAGACTTATTGAAGGTGAGTTTGTAAAATATAATCATATTCTTCCAACAAGTTTTGAAAACGTTGTAACTGTAAACAAACTTAATTTGTTAAACAGTATTGAAAGAGCGGCAATAGTTGCAAAAAACGATAGATATAACGTTGTTAAATTTGATATTAAAGAAAACTCTATGTCAGTTTGTGCAAAATCTGAGATAGGTGCAGTTAATGAAAACATTCCGGTAAACTTAAAAGGAAAAGATATTATAATTGCGTTTAACGGAAAGTATTTAACAGAATATTTAAAAATTGTAGGAGACGAGTTTATAAACTTAAATCTTAATTCATCAATAGATCCGTGTATTATAACACCTGTTGATAATAAAGATTTTATTTATCTCGTGTTGCCTATTAGAATAAATGGTTAAAAAAAGGTAAAAATAAGGAGTACTAATATGAAACAAACATTTCAACCAAAAAAGAGACAAAGAAGTAAAGTTCACGGATTCAGAAAGAGAATGCAAAACCGTTCAGGTAAAAACGTTTTAAAACGTCGTCGTAATAAAGGTCGCCATAAACTTTCTGCTTAATCAAAATTAAAATGGCAATAAGATGGCGTTTGATTTCAGATTAAAAAAAGAAAAAGACTTTAATGAAGTCTTTAAAAAAGGCAAGCGACTTTATTCCGATTTATTATCGTTATACTTTATTCCGTCTGACAAAACTAAAGTTGGTTTTGCAGTCGGAAAAAAGCACGGCGGTAGTGTAAAAAGAAACAGAATAAAAAGATTGCTCAGAGAATCTTTTAGAAGTTTTTATGGTGAAATAGATAAAAACTTCTTTTTCGTTTTTATTCCGAAAGTAAAAGAATCTTACGATTTTTTTGAAATCAAAAAAAATATGGAATATCTACTTATTAAAGGTGGATTTATTAAAAATAAATGAAATATTTAAGCGTTAAACTTATCAGATTTTATCAAAAATACCTTTCTAAAGGAGAATGTAGGTATTTTCCTTCCTGCTCTGAATATATGCTTGAAGCTATATTAAAGTGGGGATTTTTCCGTGGCTTTTTGCTTGGAATTTGGAGAATTATCAGATGTAATCCTTTTAGTAAAGGCGGTATTGATAAAGTTCCTGATAAAAAAAGCGTTTTAAAATGGATATATTAAAATGAATATTATACAATTTGGTACAGTTCAATCGGGTAATTTTTTAGTTAATCTTATCGGCGCATTAGTCAATGCAACTTCCGTTGTTATTGGCGTTATTTTGTTTACCTTAATATTAAAAGCTATTACCCTTCCTTTTGATTTTATTTCTCGTTCTTCTATGCGTAAAAATTCTATTAAAATGGAAGAAATGCGTCCGGAACTTGAAAGATTACAAAAACAATATGCTAACAATAAAGAATTATATAATCAAAAAATGATGGCTTTGTATAAGAAAAACGGCTATTCCGTTCTTGGAGCATGCCTTCCTACTTTGATTACTATCGTTATTTTCATCGTTGCAATTTCCGCATTTAATAATTATTCAAAGTTTCAAAACTTGCAATATTATTCAGAAATGAGTAAGGCTTATAACTCCGTAGTTTACGAAGGCTTTGAAGTTGACGGAGATTATATTTACTACAACGATAACAACGAATTAGTTTTTAATGACGAAAAATTGCTTTTAGTTGACGGCAGTGTTGAATCTAATAAAAAGACAATTTACGTAAATAAAACTGACGATAAGATGACCGTTTCAACAAAAAACGGCTATATGGAATACAGCAGAGTTATCGTTAACGGTGAATGTAAAGGCGAAATCGTTTTTAACATTATAGAAGAAAATTTAGAGAATAATAAAACTCTTAAATTAAACGATAAAACTTTTGACGACTACAAAAAATCTTTAGAAAATAAAGACAAGGCAGGAGAAAATTTCTTAAAGGAAATAGGTGCAGAAAGATCTGCCGAAACGTTTAGAAAAAATCAACCGAAGTTTTTGTGGATTAAAAACATTTGGGTTTCTGACAGCGCTTTTAATCACGCAGTTGAAAAAGATTTTAATAAATTTAAATCAACCTATTCTTACGAACATAAAAAAGATAAATTCGTTAAAGAAGGAAAATTATCAGAAGATCAATATCAAGTTTTAATTAGCAAGTTAGATAAAGAACAGAAAAAACCTAACGGTTATTTTATTCTCGTTTTATTAACGGCTGGATCTTCTCTATTATCTCAAATCGTTATAGGTAAGAGCCAAAAAGCGCAAATGGAATTACAAACGGTAGACGGACAAGGCGCTCAAACGCAAAAGACGATGAATATTATGATGCCTATTTTAATGGCAATATTCTCTTTCCTTTATACTGCGGCGTTTTCAATTTATATCGTTCTTAATTCTATTTTAACGATAGGCTCTACGTTTGCTATAAACGCTATCGTTGATTTAGGCGTAAAAAAAGAAGAAGCAAAAAAAGCAACTGAAAAAACTTATTCAAGAACGTATATTCCAAAGCAAGAAGAAAAGAAGGAAGAAGAAAAATCTAAAAAGAAAAAAGAACAAATAGTTGAACACGATTTCTTATCAGGTCTTGCTGATAGGCATCATGGTCCTAAGATTAAATAAGGAGAATAAAATGCAATTTACAGCTAAAACAGTAGAAGAAGCTACTGAACAAGGATTGAAAGAATTAAATATTAGCGAAAGCGACGCTATTATTACGGTTATTGAAAAACCTACGAAAGGATTGTTTGGAAAAATTAAAGGTCAAGCAGTTGTTGAAATAACAAAAAAAGATAGTGTAGTTAATAATTCTATCGCTAACGATAATGGCGACGATAAAGAAACAGTATTTTTAGCAAAAGTTTTAGAACTTTTAGGCTTAAATGCTAAAATTGAAAAAAGCTTTAAGGAAGAAAAAGAAATTTTAACTTTAATTAGTGAAGATTCTTCTTCCGTTATAGGTTTTAGGGGCGAAGTTTTAGACGCACTTCAAACGTTAGCAGGTGCAGTTGCAAATATCGGTAAAGACGAATATAAAAAGATTGTTGTTGACTGCGAAAATTATAGGGGCAAAAGAGAAGAAACTTTAATTAGTCTCGCTCATAGATTAGAAGAAAAAGCTACCGAAATGAAACGTGAAGTTATGCTTGAACCTATGACTCCGTTTGAAAGAAGAATTATTCATAACGCTTTGTTAAACAGCACTACCGTTACTACGAGAAGCGACGGAAAGGATCCTTTAAGATACGTCGTTATAGTTCCTAACGAAAAGGACGAATTTTCTAAACCTTATAACGCCGGTAGAAAAAGAGACGGCAACAGACACGACAACAAAAGACACGACGGTAAAAAACCTATGGGTAAACGCCAAAGTGGATCGTCCGGTGAAAGAAAAAGAAATTCGTTTACTTTCGGAACGTATCTCGGCAACAGTATGAAGGATAAAGAATAATATGGAAGTAGAATTAAACAATTCTAATTTTGATAGCGTTATTTTTAACGGAAAAATTTTGATTGATTTTTGGGCGGTTTGGTGCGGACCTTGTCAAATGATTGCAGGCGAAGTAGATAAAATTGCCAAAGAGTTTGAAGGAAAAATTACCGTTGCAAAAGTTAACGTTGATAGCGAATCCGATATTGCACTAAAATATAATATTGAAGTTATTCCTACCCTTGTTTTAATAGAAAACGGCAAGGAAGTTAAAAGAACTTCTGGTTATATGACGGCAACGGAAATAAAACAATTTTTTAATTTATAGGTGAAATATGTATTGTTCTCATTGTGGAAAAGAGATTGACGACGACGCAGTTATTTGTCCTAAATGCGGTTGCAAAGTTGGGAAAAATAAAGAGTCTAACGTAATGGGATTATTAGGTTTTATTTTTTCTTTGGTAGCACTTTTTTCTGCCGGAATTCCATTTATTTCATTCGGTATCGCAGGATTAGTTTTATCAATAATCGGTATGGTTAATGCGAAAAAGAAATCGCTGAAAAAAGGTCTTGCTATAACCGGTTTGGTTTTATCAATAATTTCAATTTGCGGATTTATTTTGCAATTAGTTTTCTCTTTCTTCGCAATTTCGTATTTTGAAGAATTTTTTGATTATTATATTACCGGATTAGAATTATAATTTAACTAACCAAAAAAGCAGAAGAAATATCTTCTGCTTTTTTATTTTGTCTTTAATTTTTATTTTTTTAGATATAGCAGTAAAACAGCAATATCCGCCGGCGATACTCCCGATATTCTTTCCGCTTGTCCGAGTGATTTTGGTCGGATTTTATCTAACTTTTGTCTTGCTTCTAATCTCAATCCCGAGATAGATAAATAATCAATGTTATCCGGCAATATTTTTTCTTCTAAACGTTTTTGCTTTTCAATGTGTTCTTTTTCTTTTTCCAAATAGCCTTCGTACTTTGCGTCTGTTTCAACTGTGTCTAAAATTTCTTCGCTTATATTTTCAAAGCCACCGAATTCGGCTATTATATCTTTTAGCGTTATTCCACGTCTTATTAAATCTGCTTTTGAAAGAGATACGTTCGCTATAGGAAAATTATATTTTGCTAAAATATTTGCCGTTTCTTTTGGGCGAAGTTTTATTTGTAATTGCTCTATCGCACTGTCGTATTCTTTCTTTCTATTTAAATATACGTTATATCTTTCGTCTGAAACAAGCCCCTTTTCTCTACCTAATTCGGTAAGTCTGAAATCGGGGTTATCTTGCCTTAAAATAATTCTGTATTCTGCCCTTGAAGTCATCATACGGTAAGGCTCGTTTGTACCTTTCGTTACAAGGTCGTCAATTAAAACGCCGATATATCCGTCTTCTCTCTTTAATATGAGTGGACTTTTATTGCGAAGTTTCAGCGATGCGTTAAGCCCTGCGATAAGTCCTTGTGCGGCGGCTTCTTCATAACCGCTCGTTCCGTTTATTTGACCTGCAGTAAATATGCCTTCAATCTTTTTAAACTCCAACGAAGGATAAAGGTCAAGAGAATCTATGCAATCGTATTCAATAGCGTAAGCGTATCTCATAATCTCACAATGTTCTAAACCCTTTACCGTTCTGTACATTGCCTTTTGAACGTCGTGTGGCAAACTTGACGACATACCTTGAACGTATATTTCGTTTGTGTCTGCACCTTCCGGTTCTAAAAATAATTGGTGCCTGTCTTTATCGGCAAATCTAACGACTTTATCTTCAATAGACGGACAATATCTTGGACCCGTTCCGTGAATTTTTCCCGAATATAACGGTGAACGGTGCAAGTTTGCCCTTATTATTTCATGCGTCTTTTCGTTCGTGTATGTTAAATAGCATGGAGTTTGTTTTTCAGGTATTCTCTTACTTAAATAGGAGAATGGATATACTTTTTCTCCGTCTTGAATTTCTAAAACCGAAAAGTCTATCGTTCTCTTATCAACTCTTGCCGGAGTTCCAGTCTTAAATCTTCTTACGTTAAAACCTAACTCCATAAGATTTTTAGTCAATTCGTTTGCAGGTTGAAATCCGTTAGGGCCTGAAGATAATCTCCATTCGCCTGCGATACAACTTCCGTTTAGATAAACGCCCGTTGCAATGACAACTGCTTTGCAGTTTATTATTCCGCCGAAAGCTGTTTTAACGCCTATAACTTTTTTTCCGTCGGTTAATATTTCAACGGCTTCGCCTTGAAGAATTTTTAAATTTTCAGTTTGTTCTAACGTTTGTTTCATTAGCCTGTGATAAAGATTTTTATCTTCTTGACCACGAAGCGATTGAACTGCTGCACCTTTTCCACGATTAAGCATTCTTATTTGTAAAAGTGCTTTGTCGGCATTGATTGCCATTTCACCGCCGAGTGCATCTATTTCTCTGACTATTTGACCTTTACTTGTCCCACCGATAGAAGGATTGCACGCCATAAAAGCTATGCTATCTAAATTAAGTGTTAGCATAACCGTCTTTTGTCCTGTTCGTGCTAAAGCCAAAGCGGCTTCGCATCCGGCGTGACCTGCCCCTATTACAACTGCATCAAAATTTCCTTCTTCGTAACTCATAGTTCGCCTTTTATTGCTTTAATAACATTTTTCTTAAATCGTTAATTTCCGTATTAAGTTTAGAATCCGTTTTTATTTGGTCTGAGATTTTATCCCTTGCATATATTACCGTTGAGTGATCCTTTCCACCGATTTTTTGACCTATTGCCGCAAGCGGTAATGTCATTAAATCCGAAATTAAATATATACAAACTTGCCTTGCTTCTACTATCTCTTTGTTTTTCTTTTTTGATAATATATCTGCTTTTGAAATTTTATAAAAATTCGCAACGCAATTTATTATGTCTTCTACTTTTAATTCTTCTTGTTTCTCATTAAAAGATTCTTTTAACGCTTCGTTTACTAAATCTATCGTTATTATCTTTTCGTGAAGTTTACTGAAAAATACTATCTTCGTTAATTTTCCTAAAAGCGTTCTTACGTCCCCGTTTCCGAGTTCGGCAATATATGTTAAAACTTTTGTGTCAATTACGCATTTAAGTTCGTCTGCTTTTCTTCTTAAAATTGCCGTTCTCGTTTCTAAATCAGGTGGTTGAACGTCTGCAAGCAATCCGCCTTCAAAACGTGTACGCAATCTTTCTTCTAAAACGTCTATCTCTTTTGGCGGACGATCTGAAGTTAAAACGATTTGCTTGTTTTGCATAACGAGTTCGTTAAACGTGTGGAAAAACTCCGTTTGTGTTCCTTGCTTGTTTGCTAAAAACTGAACGTCGTCAATAAGTAAAATATCTACTCCACGATATTTATTTCTGAACTCTTGCGGTGTCGCTTTGTTTCGGCCGATACTGTCTATCATCTGATTCATAAACTGTTCGCAAGTAGCGTATAAAACTTTTAAGCTCGGCTTATTAATTTTTATGTAGTTTGCTATCGCCATTAAAATGTGAGTTTTTCCAAGTCCCGTGCCACCGTAAATGAAAAGCGGATTATAAGATTCGCCCGGATTTTCAGCTACTGCTTTTGCCGCAGCGTAAATAAACTCGTTTGTAGGACCTACTACAAATGAATCAAACGTGAATTTCGGATTGATTGCCGTTCCCGCAGTTTGTACGTTGCCGAAATCTATTTTTTCAATTTCTTCTTTTAAGTTTTTATTTTTTCCGTCTATTACGATAGAAAAATCCGTAACCGACTCATTACACTTTCTTAAAGCTTCTCTTATTTGCTCGGCACATTTTTGTTCTACCGTGTCCGAAATTAGTGTGCTTGATGTTGTTAAAATTAGTCTATCTCCGATAATGTCAATAGGCTTTAACACTTCTATGTACGTGATGTAAATCAATGAGTTTACCGTGTTTTCAAGTTCTTTAAGAATGCTTTTCCATAGTATTTCGTAAGATTCCATAATTTCCCCTAAATATCTTTTTTTGTTGCAAGATTTTTGTAATTGTTATATAATAAAAAGGCAAAAACCTTTTACGTACTAAATTTATATAATATTATAAGTAAAATATATTATAACCTAAAAATTGTAAAATTCAAAGAAGTTAAGACAGTATTTTAAAAACTTTTTTTATTTTTTATGTTCGTTAAAAATCTTTATCTTAAAAATTTCCGCAATTATACTGAGGAATCGTTTGATTTTGACAGCGGAATAAATATTTTAACCGGTGCTAACGCTCAGGGAAAAACTAATGCAGTTGAAGCTGTATTCTTTTTGTGTACCGGTTATTCGCCAAGAGCTAATAAAGATAAACTCGTAGTTAAACAAGGCGAAAACGTAGGCGAAATTTCTTCGGTGGCAAACGGCGTTTACGGTGACGTTTCGGCAAAAATTATTTTTAACGCCAACGATAAAAAAAGAATTTTCGTAAACGGCCTTGAAATATTAAAAGTCGGTGAACTGTTAGGAAATATTCACAGCGTTTTCTTTAATCCTTCTGAATTAAAACTCGTTCAAGAAAGTCCTGAAGACAGAAGGAGATTTATGAATATTTCTCTTTCGCAAATGTCTAAAAATTATTTTTATGCTCTCGTTCGCTATAATAAAATTTTAGAAGAGAGAAATAATTTATTAAAGGAAAGCAGTCCGCAACTTATTTTAGATACCATTTCTATTTGGGACGAACAGTTTGCTAAATACGCCTCCGTAATTATAAAGGAAAGAAATGAATTTTTAAGTAATCTTGCGCCTATTGCACAAGAAAAACACTCGCTATTATCTAACGGAAGAGAAATTCTCACGATGAAAACGGAAAGCGACTATTCGGGCGATTTATCCGAAATTGAAGATGCCGTTAAAAAAGAGTTAAAACTATCTTTAAGTAAAGATATGAAGTTGGGTTATACTTCAATAGGTCCGCACAGAGACGATATAAAGTTTATTCTAAACGGTGAAGATGCAAGAGTGTTCGGAAGCCAAGGTCAACAGCGAACCATAGCGTTGGCAATTAAACTTGCGGAAACGGAATCTTTCTTTAACCGTTTTGGAGAATATCCGGTTTTAATTTTAGACGACGTGCTTTCCGAGTTAGATAGAGATAGACAAAAAAAGTTAATAAGTTCAGTAGAAAAAATGCAAACGCTTTTTACAACGGCAGATTTTTATAAGCCTGTTTTTAAAGGAAAGGATTATAAAAAATTCATTATAGAAAACGGAAAAATAAAAAGTGTAAAATAAAGAAAGGGCTTAGGTATTACCTAAGCCCTTTCTTAATATTTATTATAATGTCTGTCATCCGAGTTCTGTCGTGTTCGGTCATTTATCTACGAATAATGTTACCATTATCCCCCAGCTATATTTTATTAACCCGTTTTGGTGAAACTCCCTAATAAAACGGTTTACCAATCTTGCGTCGGATGGGGTTTACACAGCCTTTTGCATTACTGCAAAAGCGGTGAGCTTTTACCTCGCCTTTTCACCCTTGCCATAAATGGCGGTTATTTTCTGTTGCACTTTCCTTAAAGTCGCCTTCACCGGGATTTCTCCGGCACCCTGTTTCTAAAACGCTCGGACTTTCCTCATTGACGGTTTCTCTCCGTCCCCGCGACCGTATAACTTTCTAAAAAGTAGAATTATTATGCAAAAAGTTGGATTGTTAGGGATGCCATAAAAGTCATACAGAGAATAATGAAATTGTTATTATTTTTTTTATGAAAATTTGGATTGTATTTATGGTATTATTATAAGTGAACTTTGGCTATT
>JAKSOS010000031.1 GCA_024405475.1 Clostridia bacterium | reverse complement strand
AGTGAGAAGAACGATAAAGACGAATTCGTACATCCTGTAGAAGCGAGAAAACTTGCATACAAGATTTCAAATTATGGATATTACACGCAATATTATCTTGAAAGCATACACAGTGAAGTAAAGATAGGTGAAGGTGGATATCAAGAGATGAATCATTACACCGAAGAAGATATAGACGTAGAAGAGGCAGTAACGAAATTAGAAGATACGTTTGTTAATCCGACGGAAACGGCGAACTACGTTTTATACGGAAGAACAGTTTACTTTGAATACACGACGGCATTAAATTACTACGTAATAGTAAAGAACGGGAAAGCATTAACGAGCGAAATGGTTGAGTGTGATAAAGGCAAGAAAGTAGAAGTAAGTTTATACAAAGATAACATATACATAGTATCAATAAAAGACATAAAGGCAACTGAATTAAACGAAGCTTACACGGTAAATATAGGCAATGAGTTAGAGATAACGAGTTCGGTATTAGATTATTGTGGAGCGATAGTAAACGAGCATAAACAGAAAGATACGGAGAAAGATAAATCTGCTATAAGAGCGATGGCAGCGTTTTATGAATATTACGTAGCGTCAATGAATTATGCAAATTCATTAGATAAATAGTTAGAGGGGTAAGGATATGATAAATAAAGTAAGAAAGGTATATGAAGAGCCTGAAATAAGAGTAATAGAATTACCTAAGCAAGACGTATTATTAGGCAGTGAAGATCCAACTATAGACGGAAAGGAATACGAAGGCGAATTCGTAGGTGCATAAGCAAAAAAGTACAAAAAGGATAAAATCATGAAAAAGTTATTATTAGTGTTATTTGTGATTGTTATTTTGTTTTGCTTTGCTTCTTGTGCTAATGAAGACGTTGACGTTTACGGACCTTACGAAACTAAACAAGAAGAAACGTCCGATAATTCAGAAACCGGAAATACCGAAACTAAACAAGATAGCGGAAACGAAGGCAAAACAGGTGGATCGGGTACGATTGAAATGCCTATTATAAAGCCTTAAAATGCTTTTGAAGTAATATTAAAACAGCAATTAAACAGCCCAAAAGGGCTGTTTTTTTGTGCGTAAAAACTTTTTTTAAAAACAAAAAAAATAAAGTTATTTATTTTCATTTTTCCCGTATATTATATATATTTATTTTAAATAAATTATTGTAATAAACAAGATTATATGTTATAATTATTCTGTATAATAGGATTTTTGTATAGTTCTATAAAAACACGATATCATTGAGGAACATAAATGTACGTTAAATCTAATAAAATAAAACCATTTAGTAAAAAAATATATCTCGCTTCTCCTACAATGCACGGAGAAGAATTAAAGTATATGTCAAGTGCTTATCAAACCAACTGGATGAGTACCGTTGGCGAAAACATTAACGAAGTAGAAAAAATCTCCGCTAAAAAGTCAGGTATGAAATATGCCGTTGCGCTTTGCAACTGCACTTCGGCACTCCACCTTTGCGTTAAACTTGCAGGTGAAAAGTTATACGGAAGACCTAAAGTTTATAAAGGTGCGTTAAGCGGTAAAAGAGTTTTTTGTTCGGATATGACATTTGCCGCTACTCTCAATCCTGTCGTTTACGAAGGCGGTATTCCCGTATTTATTGAAACTGATGAAAAAACTTGGAATATGGACCCAAAGGCTTTGGAAAAGGCGTTTAAGATTTATCCGGACGTTAAACTCGTAGTTTTGGCTGAACTTTACGGTTTCCCCGGAAGAACGGATGAAATTAAGAAAATATGTGCTAAACACAACGCTCTTTTAATTGAAGATTCGGCAGAAGCGCTCGGCGCAACTATTGACAATAAAGAGTGTGGCTCTTTCGGTGATTATTCGGCTATTTCCTTTAACGGAAATAAAATCATAACGGGTTCTTCGGGTGGGTGTCTTCTCACAAACGATATCGCAGATGCTGATAAAGCGAGAAAATGGAGTACTCAATCAAGAGAAAACGCGCCATGGGATCAACACGAAGAAATCGGCTACAACGACCGCATGAGCAACGTCATTGCAGGTGTCGTACGTGGTCAGTATCCACACCTAAAAGAACATATTAAGCAAAAAAAGGCTATTTACGAAAGATATAAAAAAGGCTTAAAAGATTTGCCTGTTAAAATGAATCCTATTACCGACGGAACGAATCCTAATTACTGGCTCTCTGCCTTGATTATTGATAAAAAGGCAATGTGCAAACAGGTTAGAGATAACTTAAAGGCAAGTTACGTCAGCGAAAAGGGTAAATCTTGCCCAACCGAAATTTTAGACGCTATTTTCTCGCTCAATGCGGAAGGTCGTCCTATCTGGAAACCTATGCATATGCAACCTACGTATAAATCTCACGATTGCATCGGAGTAAAAGGTAGTATTCGTGTTTCGGGTGCAAAAGACGTCGGCGCAGATATTTTTGAAAGGGGCTTGTGTTTGCCTTCGGATAATAAAATGACTTCGGCTGAACAAGAAAAAATTATTGAAGTTATTAAAAGGTGTTTTGATTAGTTATGGCTTGGTATTATATTTTAGCAATTTGTGTTGGTGCTTTGGCTTTCTGGATTTTGCTCTCTGCAGTATTTTATAAACTTTTTTTCAAAAGGTTTTACGATATTTTATTTTCAGGGCTTGCTATTCTGATTTTGTCGCCGTTATATATTCTTTTAATTATTGTCGGTGCTATCAAAATGAAGGGAAATCCTTTCTTTTGTCAACTTCGCCCGGGAAAAATTAACAAAAAAACGGGCAAGGAAAAAATCTTTAAGCTTATAAAGTTCAGAACAATGACTTGCGAAAAAGATAGTGAAGGCAACCTTTTGCCTGACGAAAAGAGATTGACCAAATACGGAAAGTTTTTAAGGGCGTCAAGTTTAGACGAACTTCTTGAATTATTTAATATATTTATCGGAAATATGTCTTTAATCGGTCCAAGGCCGTTGTTGGTTGAATATCTCCCGTATTATACGGAAGAAGAAAGACACCGTCATGATATTCGCCCCGGTTTAACGGGATTAGCACAAGTAAACGGTAGAAACAATATTGAATGGGGGAAAAGGTTTCAATTTGATGTATTTTATGTAAAACATATTTCTTTATGGTTAGATATAAAAATTCTACTTTTGACTGTGAAAAAGGTCTTCTTGCATAGCGATATTGCAGATGATACTCGTATTTCCGAAGGCAACTTTGCAAATTGCAGAAAAGAAGAAAATAAACAACAATAAGTTTCAAAGGAATAAACTATGAATATATTAGTTTTAAGTGCTGGAACAAGAAATAAAATCATTCAATATTTCAAAAAAGAATTATCGGGTAGCGGCGATAAAGTTATCGCTACCGATATGAGTAATTTTGCTCCATCTATTTACGAAGCGGATAAGTTCTATATTGTTCCTAAAATGACTGAAAATAAATATTTAGATTGCATTTTAGATATTTGCAAAAAAGAAAAAATTGACAATAAAAATTATTTAGATGTTTTTCAAAAAGACGAAGACAGTTTAAGTGATTGTGAAATATATAAGTCTTGTGCTTACGATATTAAAAGTGCAAAATATTTAGATATAGAAAAGATAAAAGCTAAAAGAAGAGAAAATGCTTTGTTTTTGAAAAAACGATTAAAAGATATCGCTATATTTAAGAAATTAAAAAAAGAAGATTGTCCGTTATTTGTTCCGATAATAATTAAAAACAGGAACGGCTTAAAAAAGTATTTAATTGAAAACGACGTTTTTTGTCCCGTTCACTGGGAAAAATCAAAATTGATTAAGATGACGAAAGACGATTGCTTATATACTGACGAGTTATCGCTTATTTGCGACCAAAGATATTCTTTGAGTGATATGGAAAAAATTGTTCAACTTATAAAACAATGGAGAGAACTCAATGCTTAAAGTAATAGATATTTATAATTGCGAACAATGGGATAGTATAGTAAAGTCTTTTAAGGATTTTGACGTTTATTATTTAAGCGGTTATTGTAAAGCTTTTTATACTCACGGCGACGGATTGCCTTTGCTTTTTTATTACGAAGATCAAAACGTTCGTGGAATAAACGTCGTTATGAAAAGAGATGTTGCCGACGATATTCGTTTTAAGGATAAAATAGAAAAAGGCAAATATTTTGATTTTGCCACTCCTTATGGATACGGCGGTTGGCTTATTGAAGGTGAAAACTCTTCTGAATTATTTAAGGAATATTTTAAGTGGTGTTCTGAAAATAATATCGTTTGTGAATTTAACAGATTTCATCCCGTCATAGATAATCAAAGATTTTCTAAAAATTATTACGAAGTTATTCCGCTTGGCGAAACAGTTTGTGTTGACGTAAAAAATAAAGACGAAGTATGGAATAATTTTACGTCTAAAAACAGAAACGTTATCAGAAAGGCGATAAATAACGATATTGTGATAGAACAAGGCTTATCTAAACAACTGCTATCAACTTTTAAAAATATTTACGATAAGACGATGGATAAAGATAATGCCGAAAGCTATTACTATTTTGAAGACGAGTTTTACGATAGCATATTAAACGACTTAAAAGACAATGCAACGATTTTTTACGCAAAGTATAACGATATTATTATTGCGTCTTCAATTATCATTTACGCAAACGATAAATTAAATTATCATTTGTCCGGTTCACTTAAAGAGTATTCACATTTAGCGCCGTCTAATCTTCTTTTAAGCGAAGTGGCAAAATGGGGCAGTGATAATGAATTTGCGTCCTTCCACTTAGGTGGTGGCGTAGGAAGTAAGGAAGACGGCTTGCTTCACTTTAAGAAGTCTTTTTCAAAAGGTCCTTATACAAGGTATTCAATAGGCAAGAAGATTTTTAATGAAAGCAAATATAACGAACTCGTATCTAAAAGAAACGATATTGAAAAAAATAATTTTTTTCCATTGTATAGAGGTTAATTAATGAATATTTTATTTCTAAGTTTAGACAATTTTGAAACCTTTAATAGACCCGGAATATATACCGAGCTTTTAAGCGAACTTTCAAAGAACAATAACGTTTATTCCGTTGGTTGCTACGAAAGAAGAGAAGGTAAAAAAACTGACCTAAAAAAAGAAGGGGAAAATGCAAATATTCTCAACGTAAAAACTTTTAACATAACTCAAACGAATATCGTTGAAAAGGGAATAGGCATATTGCGTATTTCAAGTCAATACAAAAAGGCAATAAAAAAATATTTTAAGGGCGTTAAGTTTGATTTGATTTTATATCCTACTCCACCTATTACGTTATATAGCGTGGTAAAGTATTTCAAAAAGCGTGATAATGCAAAAACTTATTTAATGCTTAAAGATATATTCCCGCAAAACGCCGTTGATATCGGTATGATGAAAAAAACCGGCGTAAAGGGAATACTTTATAAATATTTTAAAAACAAAGAGAAAAAACTCTACGCTATCTCAGATACGATAGGTTGTATGAGTGATGCTAACGCAAAATATATTTTAGAAAATAATAGTGAAGTCAGTAAAGATAAGGTGGAATTTTTTCCCAACTGCGTCATCGTTAAAGATTACTCCGTTTCGGAAGAAGAAAAGATACTTTTAAGAAAGAAATACAACTTGCCACTTAATAAAAAGATTTTCGTTTACGGTGGCAATTTGGGTAGGCCTCAAAATATTCCGTTTATTATTGAATGCTTAAAAGAAGTTAAAGAAAAAGAAAACGCTTTCTTTTTAATCGTTGGTAATGGTACGGAATATGGAAAATTAGAAAAATATTTTAACGATAGTAAACAAGAAAACTTTTTGCTTATGAATTCGTTGCCAAAAGACGAGTACGATAAAATGATTGCTTCTTGCGACGTCGGTATGATTTTTTTAGATTTCAGATTTACTATTCCTAATTTTCCGAGCAGGCTTTTGTCGTATATGCAAGCTAAACTTCCCGTTATTGCTTGTACCGATCCTAATACCGATATAGGTAAAATAATAAGTGACGGCGGTTTTGGTTGGTGGTGTTATAGTAATAGCGTAAAGGATTTTTCCGATACCGTTGATAAAGCGTTAAGTGACGATTTGATTTCTAAAAAAGAGAAAGAGTTTAAATTCTTAAAAGAAAATTATTCTGTAGAAAAAAATATAAGCAAATTATTTAAGTGAGTTTTATGAGAATTATTGTAAACGATATTGCTGCTTCTAAAGGCGGAGCGATGGCCGTTCTAAAAGACTTTTACAAAACAGTGAAGCTTCAAAATGATGATAACGAATGGATCTTTCTTCTCGGCGACAACTATTTGGAAGAAACCGAAAACATAAAAGTTTTAACGTTTAAAAAAGAAAAAGCTTCTCAAATAAAAAGGTTGTGTTTTGATTTATTTTACGGAAGAAAAATTATTAATAAATTAAATCCTGACGTAGTTTTGTCTTTTCAAAATACAATTTGCTTTGGTGTTAAATGTAAACAAGTCGTTTACGTTCATCAGTCATTACCGTTTCAGGATATTAAAAAATTTTCGTTTTTTAAAAAGGGAGAAAAAGAATCGGCAATTAAACAACGCATAGTTGGAAAGATAATTAAAAAGTCAATAAAAAAGGCAGATAAAGTTTTCGTTCAAACACAATGGATGAAAGAAGGCGTTATAAAAAAGACAAAAATAAGTGAAAATAAGATAAGCACGATTTTGCCAAATGTTAAAAATATTGAAAAATATAATGTTGATTTTAGCAATAAATTATTTTTTTATCCGACCAGCAACGATATTTATAAAAATATTTCTTGCATAGAAAAAGCTGTGGAAGCCCTAAACAAAGATTATCCCGACTTGGACGTGGAAATAACGGTTGATAAAAAGTTTAATTCGCCACAGATAAAGGGCATTGGGTATATTGATAAAAAGATGGTTGAAAGAAAGTATTTTGAAAGAACGCTTATTTTTCCGTCTTATATAGAAACGTTTGGTTATCCGCTTGCAGAGGCAAAACAAGCAGGTACTATAATTCTTGCTTCCGATTGTTCTTTTTCGCACGAAGTACTCGGTGATTATAAAAACGCTTATTTCTTTAATTATTCGTCTTTTAACGAACTTGCTTCGCTTATGAAAGACGTAATGGAAGGAAAGATCGTAAAAAAAGAATGTAGTGAAATAAAAGAAGAAAGCGTTAATTCTTGGATACAACTGATTGAAGAGGTTAAAGGTGTCTAAAATATTATTTTTAACAAATATTCCGTCTCCTTATAGAGTTAACTTTTTTAATGAACTCGGTAAATATTGCGACTTAACGGTTGTATTTGAAAAACCGGCATCTGACGAAAGAGACGATTCATGGAAAAAGTTTAATTTTGAAAACTTTAACGGAATTATAATGAAAGGCAAACCTAAAAACGTAGATTCGGCTTTTTGTAAAGAAGTTAAAAAATATGTTTTAGATAAATCTTTTGATAAAATCGTTTGCTGTGATTACAGCACACCCACGGGCATTTACGCAATTATTAAAATGAAATTGCATCACGTTAAATATTATTTGGAAGCAGACGGGGCTTTTAAGGGAAACGGCAAAGGTTTAAAGGAAAAATTTAAAAGATTTTTAATTAAAGGTGCAGTAGGTTGTTTTAGTACTTCAAAAATTACCGATGAATATTACGAGTTTTACGGTGCTAAAAAGGACAGGATTTATAGATATTCTTTTACTTCGCTTTTTGAAAAAGATATTGCGTCTGATATTCTTTCATTAAAAGAAAAGCAAAATACAAAAAATAAATTAGGAATAAAAGAAGAAAAAGTCGTCCTTTCAATAGGGCAGTTTATAAAAAGAAAAGGATTTGACGTTTTGCTTAAAGCAAGTAAAAGTTTTTCCGAAAACGTTGGCGTTTATTTTGTGGGCGGACTACCTACCGAAGAATATACGAACTTTGTTGAAGAAAATAAACTAAAAAATATTCACTTCGTAGGCTTTAAGGAAAAACAAGATTTAAAAGATTATTATCAAGTTGCAGACGTTTTCGTTTTGCCGACCAGAGAAGATATATGGGGACTCGTAATTAACGAAGCAATGGCTTGTGGTCTTCCTGTTGTTACAACGGATATGTGTATAGCTGGATTGGCACTTGTTGAAAACGATAAAAACGGCTATATTGTTCCCGTTGACGACGAAAAGTCTTTAGCGGAAAAAATAAACTATATTTTGTCAAATGATTTGTCAAAAGAGAAAATGGCTGAATACTCGTTAAACAAAATAAGACAATATACTTTTGAAAATATGGCAAGAGAACATATTAAAATCTTAAAGGATTAGAAAATGGAAGAAGTTAAAGCACAAATATCTAAAAATACGGCAATTTTTTATATTAAATTTATTGCCATTATAAGTGTTATTTGCGCTCATTGTGGAGCAATAAATGAAAACGCAAATAGATTTACAACTATATGTGCTTCTATTTTAGGCAGGGTAGGGGCAATAGGTGTAGGTTGCTTTTTGATTGTTTCAGGTGCTTTGTTTAATCCAAACAAACAGTCATTTGGATTTATGATGAAAAAGAAACTTATAAAAATAGGGATTCCGTGGCTTTTCGGTGCAACGGTCGTTTATTTTTACGAAGCATTAAGAAAACCGCCGATTTTATTTTTGGGCTATATTAAAATGTTTTTTGGGTACGGCTCGTATTTTTATTATTTAACGATATTATTTATTTGCTTTATTATTTTTTCAATTCCGTTTATGAATAATATTTACGCTAAACTTATATGCGTTATTATAACGCTTGTTTCGGTAATATTTTGGTGGGATAAAGGTTTTTTAACTCCTTATCTTGATATAACTAACTGGATAGGTTATTTTGCGCTTGGTGGAATAATTGCCGAAAATAAAGACGGTTTTGAAAAGATTGTAAACAAAATATTGCCATTTAGTCCTATTATTTTTGTTGTTTGTATCATTTTAGAAATATTTGTAGGTGGTGCGTACTGGGGTGGAGTAGAACCGTTAGTTAATTTTACTGCTATTGCTTCAGTATTACTACTTGGCACAATTTTAAGTAAAGGAAAAAGATTAAAAGAAATAGAGTTTATAGGAAATAATTCTTTGTTTATTTATATATGGCATATGCCGATAGCAGGCATTGTCGCTTGGGCATTTAATAAGTTGGAGTTTTTATCATATTTAACACTAATAAGACCGTTTGTGGTTTTATTAGTTGTCTACGTTGCTATGATTATAGTAAAACATTTGTGGAAAACTATTCAACTTATCGTTGGATTTAACGGTAAAAAAGATTAGGAGAGTATATGGAAAAAAAAGCCAGTTTAAGTTTTGTATTCATTTTATTTATAATTGTATATTCCGTATCTGCTTCTTCTTGGGAATTGCCCTATTCAAACGTTTTAAGATGGGTTGTTATGGGTTTACTTTTATTTTCCGCTATTTTGGTAAATAAAAAGTTTTATCTTTCATTTCCCTTCTTTTGGTTGATATGTGCCTTTACTTTAGGACTTGTTGTAAGTATTGGTAGAGATAACTTTATGGTCGGCTTAGAAAGAATGGCATCATATTTTATGTTGATTATCGCTATGTATTCATATTTTACGATAGGAGAAAATGATTCAAAGACTATAAGTAAAGCGATATGCAGTTTCGCCGTAATTTTGGAAATTTTGGCGGTTTTATTAACGGGATACTTTTTCGTTTCGGGTGGAACTTTCGGTAAGTATATGGCTATTTACGGAAATCAAAACTACCTTGCACCTATTGCATGTACTATGTCAGCGATGTCACTTCTTATGTTTTTTAGGGCAAAAGAAGGATTTACTAAGATAATACATGGTATTTGCTTTATTTGTTCAACTTTCCTTGTTTTGGCGACAGGTTCTCGTGGTGGCCTTTTAAGTTTTTTAGCCATAATAGTTCTTTTTCCTCTAATGGTTTCGCCGGAATTAAACTTTACATCTTTTTTAAAGCAAATTATTATTATTGCGGTAGTTATTGCAGTAATTTACTTATTACTTAAAGTAATTGATATTCCTGCGCTTGATAGAATGTTTGGTAAAAAAAACGATACTTCTTCAACAGGTCTTTCAAGAGGTGAAACTTGGGAAACCGGCATTAAGTTGTTTTTAGTTAAACCGGTATTTGGTTGGGGAAGTAGTGCAACTTATCAATACGTGTATGTAAAAAATACTTCGG
>JAKSOS010000030.1 GCA_024405475.1 Clostridia bacterium | reverse complement strand
CTTTCGCAGGTTTAGCATTTAAGATTGCCGCAGATCCATTCGTAGGAAAGCTTGCTTTCTTTAGAAGTTATAGCGGTGTGTTAAAAGCAGGTTCTTACGTTTACAACTCAACGAAGGGTAAACGTGAAAGAATCGGACGTATTTTGAAGATGCACTCAAATCACAGAGAAGAAGTTGAAGAAATTTACTCAGGTGATATTTGCGCTATCGTAGGATTAAAAGATACAACGACAGGTGATACACTTTGTGAAGAAACAAAGCCTATCATATTAGAAAAGATGGAATTCCCTGAACCAGTTATTCAAGTTGCTATTGAACCAAAGACAAAAGCAGACCAAGAAAAGATGGGATTTGCTCTTGCAAAACTTGCCGAAGAAGACCCAACGTTCAAGACTTATACAGACGGTGAAACAGGTCAAACGATTATCGCAGGTATGGGCGAATTACACTTAGATATTATCGTTGATAGATTAAGAAGAGAATTCAAAGTTGACGCTAACGTTGGTCAACCACAAGTTTCTTATAAGGAAACAATCCGTAAGGCTGTTGATGCAGAAGGTTTATTCAAGCGTCAAACAGGTGGTCATGGTCAATATGGTCACTGTAAAATTCACCTTATTCCACAAGAGCCGGGCAAAGGATACGAGTTTGTTGATGAAACGGTTGGCGGTTCAATTCCAAAAGAATTTATTCAACCTGTTAACAAGGGTATTCAAGAAGCATCAAAGAATGGTATTTTAGCAGGATACGAAGTTGTAGACTTTAAGGTCGTTGTTTACGACGGAAGCTACCACGACGTTGACTCTTCTGAAATGGCATTTAAGGTTGCAGGAAGTATGGCTCTTAAAGACGGTTTACAAAAAGCAAATCCAGTATTGCTTGAACCGGTTATGAAAGTAGAAATTACAACCCCAGATAACTACTTCGGTGATATTATGGGTAACGTTACGGCTCGTCGTGGTATTATTCAAGGTAACGAAGACAGAAATGGTCTTAAAGTTATTGAAGCACATATCCCACTTGCTGAAATGTTTGGATATGCAACGGACTTACGTTCAAGAACTCAAGGTCGTGGAAACTACACAATGCAGTTTGATCACTACGCTGAAGTTCCAAAATCAGTTGCAGAAAAGATTATGGGCAAAAAAGCCTAATTTTCCGTTGACAATTAGTTTAATTTATTGTAAAATGGAAATACAAAATTAGTAAAAAAATAAAAAAAATAAAAAATTATTTAAGAAAATTTGGAGGAAACTACAATGGCAAAGGCTAAATTTGACAGAAGTAAACCACACGTAAACATTGGTACCATCGGTCACGTTGACCATGGTAAAACAACTCTTACCGCAGCAATCACAATGACACTTGCCTCTTTAGGCGAAGCTCAAAAGATGAGATATGATGAAATTGATAAGGCTCCGGAAGAAAAAGCAAGAGGTATAACAATCAACACAGCACACGTTGAATACCAAACAGAAAATCGTCACTATGCACACGTTGACTGCCCGGGACACGCAGACTATGTTAAGAACATGATCACCGGTGCTGCTCAAATGGATGGTGCTATCCTCGTTGTTGCTGCTACTGATGGTCCTATGCCACAAACAAGAGAACACATTCTTCTCGCTCGTCAAGTAGGCGTTCCTTATATCGTAGTATTTATGAATAAGTGCGATCAATTAGACGATCCAGAATTACAAGAATTAGTTGAAATGGAAATCAGAGATCTTCTTTCTGAATATGGTTTCCCTGGAGACAAGACACCTATCATCAAGGGTTCAGCATTAAAAGCATTAGAATATGCTCAAGCAGATCACTCTGCTGACGAAGTTAAGAATTCTGCAGAATGCAAGTGCATCTTTGAATTGATGGCTGCAGTTGATTCTTATATTCCTAACCCAGAAAGAGACGATCAAAAACCATTCTTACTTCCAGTAGAAGACGTTATGACAATTTCTGGCCGTGGTACTGTTGCTACAGGTAGAGTAGAGCGTGGTGTTGCTAAGGTTAACGACCCAGCTGAAATCGTTGGTTTAGGCGAAGAAAAGAAAAACACAGTTATTACAGGTCTTGAAATGTTCAGAAAGACACTTGACGAAGCACAAGCAGGTGATAACGTTGGTGCTCTTCTCCGTGGTATTGATAGAACAGATATTGAACGTGGTCAAGTTATTGCTAAACCGGGTTCAGTACAACCACATACAGAATTTGAAGGTCAAGTTTACGTATTAAAGCAAGAAGAAGGTGGACGTCATACTCCATTCTTCAACAACTATCGTCCACAATTCTATTTCAGAACAACAGACGTTACAGGTTCTATTGAACTTCCAAAGGATGTTGAAATGGTTATGCCAGGCGACCACGTTACAATCAACGTTAAGTTGATTACTCCGGTTGCTATGGAAGAAGGTTTACGTTTCGCTATCCGTGAAGGTGGCAGAACTGTTGGTTCAGGCGTTGTTGCTAAGATTACAAAGTAATTTTACATTGACTTATAAAAGCACGATTTGTTAAATCGTGCTTTTTATTTTTATATAAAATGAGAAAGATGTCTTTTTTGATATCTAAAGTTTATTTTAATTTAATAAAAATATAATAAGAACGTGGGTTTTTTATTTTTTTGTGTTATAATATAGGTATGTTTGGTTTAGGTACGATTATAAATGTTGCCGGCATTGTCGTCGGCGGAATATTAGGCTTGTTATTCGGCAAAGTTTTTAAGGAAAGTTTAAGAGATATTCTTTGTAAAACTTGCGGTGTTGCTACGATTATTTTAGGATTAAGCGGTGCAATTTCCGATTTAATAAATGCAAGCAATAATAACTTGGGAAATAAAACGCTACTCGTTGTCGTTTGTTTAGTGTTAGGTGCGGTCGTTGGTGATTTAATTGATTTTGACGGATTAATTGAAAGATTCGGAAATTTCTTAAAAGAGAAAACAAAAAGTGAAAACGACAAAAACTTTACCGAAGGATTTGTAAGCGCATCGGTTGCCGTGTCCGTTGGGGCAATGGCAATTATCGGCGCATTAGAAGACGGAATAAATCATGATATAACAATTCTTCTTACAAAAACGGTTCTTGATTTTATTATCGTAATGTCACTTACCAGTTCTATGGGAAAGGGTTGTATTTTTTCGGCGATACCCGTTTTGATTATTCAAGGTTTATTTACTTGTCTTGCTGTTTTAATTAAGCCGATACTTACAGATATGGCATTACTTAATCTTTCGTTAATCGGTTCAATTCTTATTTTTTGCGTCGGCTTAAATCTCGTATTCGGAAAGAAAATTAAAGTGGCAAATCTTATTCCTTCAATAATTTTTGCAATAATAATTGCATATATTCCTTTGGGGTTATAAAAAAATAAGTAAAAAAAGTAAATTAAAAAGATCTATATAGTGATAGACCTTTTTTTGATTTATAAATTAGAATTGATCTTTATAAGCTTTACCGAATTTAAATACAGGAGTTTTTGAAGCTGCAATTTTAATCTTGCCACCGGTTTTAGGATTTATTCCTTCACGAGCAGCTTTTTTCTTTAATACAAAAGAACCAAAACCTGATATTTGAATTTTATCATCTGCTTTCAATGCCTCCGTAATGGCATCTACGAAACCGTCAAATGCTGCACCAGCATCTTTAAGGGTCAAACCTGCTTTATTAGCAATCGCTCTCACCAATTCATTCTTATTCATATAAAAAACCTCCAAAGTTTTATACATATATTATACCACTATATATATAATTTTCAATAGTTTTTTAAAAAAAAGTGTGAAAAATTCCCAAAAAAGTAAAAAAATGTTCTTTTTTTCGTGCTATTAAACTTTTACTTGACTTTTTTTATCAATTATTTTACTATTTATTTGATATGGCGAATAAAGGATTGATATTTAACCTTCAAAAGGCTTGTGGAGATTTACTTAAAGGAAAAAATCAAAACATAAACTTTGACGAAGGGGATTTTCAGAAAAAATTAAAAGAGATTTGCTTAAACTTTGCACCGATGGGTAAGGTTGCGGTCGTTTATACTGAAAAGCTCTTTTCTTCTTTTGGTGAAAAATATACTTCTTTAATTAAGAGTTTTGGTTCAAGGCCTTTTAATATCGTACTAAAAAATAAAGATTTTAACAGTGAAAAGAATCTAAAAACGCTTTTAGCAATAAACGAAGACACCAGAATTGTTATAACTTTTGAAAACGAGTTGTTTAATATATGTTCAGTTTTAGCTACGTTAAGAGAAATTAAACTCGTGCATTTTTTAAGCGATATTCCGGTAGATGCACTGATAGAAAGGGAAGTAAAAATAGAGAACAAAACTTATCAAATAAAAGCCGATATAAATATTATTTTAAACACTTCAAAAATAATTGAAAACGGAAAAGTTTATAATGCGTACGAATATTGCTTTAAGTTTTTGCCTGCGTTTATTGATTATAGATTGAGAATAGCTTTAAAACAAGTTAAAGCCGACAAAGTGGCATACCACTATGCGACCGAATGTGTTTCAAGTGCTTTTACGGTTTATAATAAATCTTTAAAAGAGCAAGCTTTATTTTTACTTGAAAAGAGTTTGATTTTGCAAATTGCTAATATCAGTACAGGTGGAGAATTGTTTGAAAAGTCTTCTATATGTCAGGCACAAAAATTCGTAAAAGCAAAAAATATGGAAGGCGTGGCACTTAAACTTGCAAGTAATATAACAAAAATTTATTCACTTTGCTTTTCCGGAAAATATAACGATATTTTAGAGATACCTGATTATAACGGTGAAGTTGATATTATAAAAGAACTTATTGATATTAAAGAAATTGATTTGCTTGAAGGGTTTAAAAAACAGTTAAAAGTTTTAAGAACTCAAAAGGAAGAAATTACAAAATTTGTTTCTTCTGTAAAAAAAGAGACTGCTTCGCAAAGCGAAATATATAAAGTAATATTAAATACTTATACTGCGTTAAACGGTAAAATTCCAAAGGAAGATTATTTAGATGCAATAAAGTATTCGGGAGACTTGCCAAATGCTTTTAATGCAATGAGTGTTGTTCGTGAAAGTGGAATTTTAGAATATTTATAACGTATAATTAAATAAAAAAATGTTAATACTCTCCAAAGATAAAAGGAGAGTATTTTTTTATGCAAAAAATCGCAAAGTCTATTTTAATATTTATCGTTGTAAGTATATTGCTTAGTTTAAGCTTGATTTTTAATAGACAGCCGATTTTATCCGACTATAAAAAAATGGAAGTATATTTATCGGACGGCTCGTTTTCTCGTCCGGTAGAATTACAAAAAAGCGATTTTATTTTTACGAAAATCTACGGCGAAAGTTATGAGTTAGATAGCGAAAATTTTAATAAAGACGAATTGTTTCGTTTTCTTAAAGCCAAGGAAGTTTTTATTGAAGAAGTTGAAGATGGAATCAGTGTTTACGGATTTTCAAAAAAAATAAGGTATAGTAAAAATATAAATGGGAATAAAATAAACGTTCAACTTTTTATTAAAGACGATTTTGTTAAAGTTGGATTTCCTTTAATATACGGTAGTTTTTAGGTATAAAATTTTTTTTGTCGGGAATAATTCAATACATAAAAAAGGAGAAATAAAAAAATGAAAAATTCACAAGGAAAAGTAAAAAACTTTATCAAGAAAAATGCGATATATTTCGTTTTGGGTTTATGCGTCGTTGCCATAGGATTTTCTATTGTACTTGCTCTTACGAATAAAGAAGAAGAAAACCTTATTCAATCAAACATAATTAACGCAGTAAATGAAAACGACGTATCAGCAGTTGATACAACTCCCGTAGAAGAAATTGTAGAAAAGGAAATTAAGCCAACGGTAAAAGAAATAACGTATATTTTACCTGTTAACAATTACACGAGAATTGAAGACTATTCATCAACGGTAGTATTTAACAGTACGCTTAAAAGATACTCTTCTCACCAAGCGGTTGACTTTTTTGCTCCCGAAGGCACACCTGTTTTAGCGGTTACAGACGGAACTATTGAAAGTGTTGAAACAACTATTTTAACAGGTACTACTATCGTTATAAATCACGGCAACGGAGTTAAAAGCATTTATAATTCTTTATTAGACGGCGATAGCGTCAGCGTTGGGCAAAAGGTTAGTCAAGGCAACGTTATCGGTGAAGTTTCCGTATCAAACAGACAAGAAAGCAAAGAAGGTGCGCATTTGCATTTTTCAATGATGAAAGACAATCAAGTCGTTGACCCTTCAAACTATTTAACGTTTTTGGAAAAATAAAAAAGGTATTAAAAAAATAAAGCCCGAATAAAATATTATACAAGTATTTTATTCGGAGTTTTTTTATGAAAAAAATAATTTTAATTATCGTTTCGTTATGCCTTGTGTTATCTGTAATTTGTTTCAGCGGTTGCAAGAACAAACAAAAAATTACTACGTACGATATAACTTGTACTCTTGAAGATAACATTTTAAAAGGTGAAGAAACGGTAAGTTTTTATAACGACACGGAAAATGCGTTTAGCGAATTAAAATTTAATCTTTTTGCGAACGCTTTCAGGGAAGATGCAAAGTATTCTCCCATAAGTTCACAATACAAAACGAGAGCATATAACGGCAACGTAAATTACGGAGATATAAAAATCAATTACGTTGAAAGTGCGCAAAAAGTTGTTCCCTATACTATTTCGGGAGTGGACGAAAATATTTTAGTAGTAAGTTTAAGCGAAGAAGTTTTTCCCGATGAAACGGTCAGCGTTAAAATAGGGTTTACTGTTAATATTGCAAACGTTATTGCAAGACTTGGAGTAAACTCAAAAACTATAAATCTTTCTAACTTTTATCCGATTCTTTGCGGAATAGAAAACGGCGGTTTTTACGAGTGCGTGTATTACTCTAACGGCGATCCTTTTTTCAGCGATATAGCAAACTATAACGTCAGTCTTACTTGCGATAGTGAGTACGTTGTCGCTTCAAGTGGAAAGGTTGTAAGTAGCGATGAAAATCAAAATAAAAGAACGACGAATTATTTTATAGAAAACGCACGTTCATTTTCTTTCGTGTTATGTAAAGATTATGAATTTTTGTCCGAGCAGGTGGGTGAAACTACCGTAAATTATTATTACTATAACGATGACAATCCGAGAGAATCTTTATTAACTGCAGTAAAAGCATTTAAATATTTTGAATCGCTATTCGGCGAATACGTTTACCCCACCTATTCGGTTTGTCAGACAGAGTTTATTCAAGGGGGTATGGAATATACTGCGCTTACTTACGTAAGCGACGATTTGGAAAAAGAAGCGTATAACGAAGTTATCGTTCACGAAACCGCACACGAGTGGTGGCAGACAATTGTTGGAAACAACGAAGTGGAGTACGGATTTTTAGACGAAGGTTTGGCGGAGTATTCGGTTGTGCTCTTTTATGAAAATCACCCAGAGTATAATTACGATAGGCAAGCGTTAGTAGATAGTGCCGAAAAGACTTACAAGATGTTTTGTTCGGTTTATGATAAAATATACGGAAAAGTTGATACGACGATGCTCAGAAGTTTAGACGAGTATAGTAGTGAGTATGAATACGTAAATATCGCCTATATAAAGCCTACTATTATGTACGACACGTTAAGAAAGAATATCGGAGATGAAAATTTTTTTAAGGGATTGCAAACATATTATAAAGAAAACTCCTTAAAAAATGCTAATCCGGACGATTTAGTAACGGCGTTTAGTAGGTATAACAGTATGGGAGAAAGCTTTTTCCAAAGTTTTTTTGACGGAAAGGTTATATTATAATATAAAAAAGTCTTTTTAGTTAGATTAAATAAAAATTATTTATTGACAAATGCGTTAATAAATGGTAAACTTATTTAGTATCAAGTTAAATGGGTACTAATAAGGAGAATATATGAAAAGACTATTATATATTTGTTTGGCAATTATAATGTGCTTGACATCTGCTATCGCTTTTGCCGGATGCAAAGAAAAGGGCGGACCTAAAGACAAGGATGACAAATACGGACTTTTTTATAAAAAAGTTAAAGGCGAAGATTACTACGTAATTTACGACTATAAGGGAGATCAAGATCTTTCCGTTTTAGATATAGGCGAGATTGCTAAGGAAAAAGATATTGTTTTTGGTAAAATCGCAAGCAAGGCTTTTAGCGGAGATTCAACCTTAAAGAAAATTATCGTTCCTAACACCGTTTTTGAAATAGGTGCAGGCGCTTTTGAAAAGATGACAAAGTTAGAAGAAATCACACTTCCTTTCTTTGGCAAGAATGCTCATGGCGAAGCATTTTATAATCAAATCCCTTCTTCAAAAGACAAGGCTGTAAAAGAAGAAGCTACGTTTGGTTACGTGTTCGGAACTGAAAGTTATGACTTCGGTGCAGAAATCAATAATTCTTATAACGGAAGCACCGAAACGTTGTACTATATTCCTACAACACTTTCTAAGGTAACGTTAAATCCAAGAGAAGAATACGTCGTTCCTATGTACGCATTTTATGGCGTAACGCAAATCTCAATCGTAGATTTGAAAAACGTTAAGGAAATAGGCGAGTTTGCTTTTGCAGAATGTGCTTCTTTAGATACAATTTATCTTTATGAACAATTAAACACGATTCGCAAGAACGCATTTGAATGTTGCGAAGGTTTAACAAATGAAAGCTTTATACTTGATGAAAATATTTCAGTTAAGACGTTTGAAGAAAACTTCGTTGAAAATGCAGGTATAAGCGAAGAAGATGCATTAAATCTTTTAAGAAAAAAATAATTTTAATTAAAAACAAAAAAGGATATAACCACTCGGTTATATCCTTTTTTTTAATAATTATTTATTTTACAATTTCTATACTCGTTAACGTAAAGATAAGCGTTCCGAGAGTTGCCGGATTAGAAGAAGTGACTACCGGACGATAGTAAATAACGGGGAGAGCAAGAGTCGGTAATTCGGTACTTTCTTTTTGAATAGATACGTATTGCATCATGCCGGTTGCTTTGTTTTCGTCTACTCGGTATCCTATATTTTTTAACTTAAACTTTACGTCTTTAAGGTCGCCGTTATAGGTTAAAGAAATATTTTTTTCGGTATTAGAATCTTCGGATTCGTTAGCGATAAGTTTCGTGTATTTTCCGTAGCTTGCATCAACGGTTGGAAGTGAGAAAGCGTTTGCACTATCGTAGTTAATATTGCGAAGTGCAAATAATAATTGCGAATTGTCAATGACCGTTTCGGTTAAATAGTCAAAAGTTTTACCGTTTGAATTTTCACTTAATTTTTCTTTATTTTGATTAAATAAGGTTGCGCTTGAATTTGTCGTGTAAGTATCGCTGTTATAAATTATTTCTTTTTTACTTTCTATAAATTGCAAATTAAAAGTTTTTCCGTCAAAATTCAAAGCCGAATTGTAAGATTTCGTAAGAGAATAAATAGGCGCAAACGAAGAAGATGCAGGGTAAAAATAAACTGTACTTTCAATGTATTCTTCATTTTCAAATTTTTCTCCGTTAATTTCGTATATACTCTTAATTGAAAAATCGTAAGTAAAGTTATAAATGTTTGTATCGGATTTTATAAAGTTCGTTTTATTCTTTATTTCGTCATCTATATCAGGGACGATTTCTAAAACAGTTTTAAGTTCTCCGTCGCTAAAAGTCGGAGTAGTTAAAAGATTACTGACAGTTTCTGAAAGTTTATAATAAGAGCTGTCGGTATTAAAATCCACTTTATAAGATAAAGTTTCTTTGTATCCGCAAGGTGGAGTGTTAATTGAACTTTCGTATCCGTTATAAAAGTAGTTTGAAAAAGAAAGTTTTTGAAGTTTATTGCAACTGCAAGCGCTAATAACGGGTAAACATAGTATAACTGATAATAAAATTGCTAAAATTTTTCTTCGCATAATATTCTTTCCTGATTTTTATAGTATTATAATATCATAATTATACCGAATTGTAAAACTTTAATAAAAAATATTTTAAATATGACAGTTTTAGGACGAAAAATATGGTACAATAAGAGTATGGTTAAAATTATAACGACGGATTCGTACTTTAATATCTTTAATATTTTAATTGACGAGTTAAAGGGAAAAGCGAACGATTTACAAAGAAGGAATATAGTCTTTTCCGAAGAAAAGATTTCCTTAATGACAGAAAGTCACATTTCAAGAGCCTTTAAGGGTAGTTTTA